>CAZJOU010000075.1:0-6383 GCA_964547685.1 uncultured Treponema sp.
GGAGCAAGCATTACATTTCCCATTATCTTATAATAATAGCACACACAAAAAAAATGCACAATTCATAATTTATAATTCATAATTAGGAAATAGGAATTAGGAGGGCGCCTGCCCTACGCTCGCACTTCGTTGCTCGCTACCCCTCTAAACGGCGCGCCGCTCTTGCTGCGCCATTTTTCTTTGTAAAAAATTATAAGTTTTGGGAAATATTTACGTCCTGTAATTTTTTTGCAAAACAATAAAAATTGTTAGTGCGTAGCGGAAACCGGCTTTTGCGAACACTTGCAGGGCCGGGCTGCGAAGCAGCCGTTTAATGGCATTCCTATGCGGCCTGCACCGTGTGTAGCAAAAACGGATTTCCGCGAAAGCACTGACAATTTTTCTTTTCGGAGATTCCGAATCAAGTTCGGAATGACTTTCCCCAAAACTTATAGATTTATAAAAAATTGCTAAAAAAATAGAAATTTTTGTAATTTTAACAAATTTACTATTGACATACATTTAGTTTAGTTGTATAAACAATTCTTCATTTTTAGTAAATTTTTACATTTTCATTGACTAATTCATTTTTTCTGATATAATAGAACTTACCGCTTATGGATATTCAAACAGAAAAAGGACTTAAAGAGGCTTTCGCGTTTCTTGAATCTGGCAATCCTGAAGAAGCAAGTAAAATAATACAAAACTGTTTTCTTTACGATTCAGTAAGTCCCGAACTTGTTTTTACATCCGACTGTTGCAACAGATGGATTGGCTTTATACGAAAAGTTCTTTCGCTAGAAGCGCCTATGGAACGTGGCGAAGCTCTTTTAGCAGAATGGAAAAACTTTCTTTGCCATACAAAAGCATTGAATTACGTTTATAAACCTGCAATTTATGCAACTTGTCGCGGAGTTTTTTCGCTTGCGCTACAGAACTTTAATCTTTTGCTAAACGAAAAAGATCCCGTTATAAAAGCAGATGTGCTAAGAAAAGCCGGACTTTGCTACAAAAAACTTGGAGAGTTCGAAAACGCAAAAATGTGCCTTTCCGAAGCAAATAGCCTTCATCAAGGACAAGCGGCAGTTCTTGCAGACTTAGCAGATTGTTACGCTCTTTGTGGCGAAGACAAATATGCAAAAGTTCTTTTTAGAGAAGCATTTTTTATCGACCCGAAAAAAGTCGATTTAGAATATTTAGATTCTTCGCTAATACAAAACCTTATAGAAAAAACTGCTGAAAAAGGTTTTTCGGGCGAAGCGCTAAACGCTTGGATTCCGGTTTACGGAGTTCTTTGGGGAGTTTTTACAATCCGAAGAAATTTAAAACCACAAGAAGTGGCAAAACTTCGGCAAGAAATATATGCGATGGAAAATGAGCATAAAGATCCCGCAAGAGATTCCGAATTGCTAGTTCCACGCCTTATAAATAAATATTTTTGGCTTATTGATTATTGCCAAACTGTGAACGACACTAGGCTTATCAATGAGATACTTTTAAAAATAAAAATTCTGGATACAGACATATATAAAATGTATGTAAAGTAACGGAAAAGTAAAAAGTCAGCCTTTTGCTACAACAAAGGCTTTAACTAAGGGGTTTTTATGGCAGAAGTTATTGATTCCGTAAAGGAAATGCTAAAAGAAGAAACTTGGACACGCGCAACAATTAGTAATTACACAAAAGAAAAACTTGTTGAACTTTCTAGCATTATTGAAAAAGCAAAAAGCGAAAACTGCACAGAAGAGCTTAAAGCCATTTGCGACGAACAACTTTCTCATTCTCACGAAAGCATTATTGCACTTTACATTTCGGGAATGATTTCTTTAAAAGAAGGAAACCTTGACGAATCTTATCTTCGCGAACTTGTAGACATTTTCCAAAAAAACCACAAGGAAAACGTTGTTGAATATATTTGCCAAAGCATTTTGGAAGAAGATGAAAACAACAGATTTGCCTTAAGAACACTTGCAGAAGCATACAGAGCAGAAAATAAAGAAGAAGTTTGGGAACTTTACAAAAAAATTGTAAAACTAGACTTTGAAGAAGCAGACCTTGCAAATGCACTTGGAAAACATTATGAAGATTCAGACAAAGAAACTGCTATAGAATATTACAAAAAAGCAATTTTACGTTATGTAACTGCAAAAAATTTTAACGCAATAAAAGAATTGTGGGCAAAACTTATAGAACTTATTCCAGAAGAAATAGACTTTTTCCAACTTGTAAAGCGAAAGATTGCAAAGACTCTTGGCGAAGACAAAACAGATGTTTTACTTCAAGACCTTTACAACAAATACAAAACTCTTGCCGAAAACGACCCTAAAAAATGGGACATTGCAATTTCGCTCTTAAAAGAAATTTTGCACATAAACAACGCAGATATTTGGGCTAGACGCGAACTTGTAGATTGCTACAAAAATAAGTACGCAGGACACAGTCACTTAGACGACTACATTCGCTCTTCTGACCTTGCAACTAACTTCCGCAACGTTTTTGAATCTATAAACGATTTTGAAAAACACATTGCATTTGACGAAAAAAGTTACGTTTACCACAAAACTTGGGGCGTTGGTCAAATTGGTAAAGTAGACGACGACAAACTTTACATTTGGTTCGGAAAAACAAAACCTTCTAAAAAGGATCCAAAAAAGAAGTCTAAAGTTTACGACGAAATGTCTTTAAAAATGGCTGTAAGCGCTCTTATGCCACTTCCAAACGACCATATTTGGGTTTTAAAAGCAAAAAAAGTTGTAGAACTTAAAAACGAAGACGGAACTCCTGTTATAGATCCTGCAACTGGAAAAGCAAAAACTGTTCCACTAAAAGAAAAAGTAAAAACTGACAAAGCTTGGGCTTTAAAAACTATAATTAAAAGTTTTGGAAACAGTTGCGACTTAAAAAAGATAAAGGCAGAACTTGTTACTGCAGATGATGATCATCCAGAAAAAACAATTCTTACGCCAAAAGAATGGACAGCTTGGAATTCTGCTGCAAAGCGAATTCTAGAATCAGATTCTTCTTTTGGAGTAAATCCTAACGATATTTCGCAATACATTGTTCGCGACCACGAAATTAGCACAGAAGAAAAGCTTGCAAACGAATTTAAGGCTCAAAAACAGTTCTTTGCGCGCATTGACATTCTTATGAAATATGTGAACAACGACGAAACAGACAAATCTAACGATTTATTTGCCGAAATGTTCAACTATTTTGTTGGTTACGTAAAAACTTTGGAAGCAGAAGATTTTTATCAGGAAATTACAGCACAAATTGTAGCATCTTATCTTGTTGTGCAAGAAATTTCTGCGCAAATAAAGAACATTGCGTACAAAACTAGCGTAACGTTCCAACAAATTTATTCAAAAATAAAAGATCCGCGCGAAATGTATCTTGAATTAAAAGATTCAAAAAATACAAATTTAAAGCAGGATTTCTTACGAAACATAAAAATGCTTCCAAACTGGGCAGATGAATATATAAGACTTTTCCCTACTGTTCTTTCTGGCGATATGATTTCTTATCTTTTAAAGAACGGACAGGAAGAAAAACTTCAAAAGCTTGCAGTTACAGCATTTGAAAATTGTAAAGACTTTAGATATGCAGTTCTTTACTTCTTTGAAAAATGTCAGAACGAAGAATGGTTTAAAAATGCAGGAATTTCTTACGAACGTCAAATTATTGCGCTTGTTCAACTTATTCAAATTGCATCTAAAGAAATTGATAACCACGTAAATTCTACAGAAAACAAAAAAATTCAAAAGAATGTAATAGAACTTTTAAGCAAGCCACAACATATTGAATATATGTTCTCTAACGATGACGAAGAAACCGTAAAAAGAATGTATACTTTAATTAACGACATTGACGAAGCAGAAACACGCGACAACAAAGAACTTGAAGATTACAAACATCTTATGCGAAACAAGATTCTTGAAAAGTATCCAAACTTTAAGTTCCACATTACAGAAGAAAAATCTGTTGCACCAAAAGGAATGCTTGTTACTTCTGCAAAACTAGAAGAAAAGAAAGCGTTGCTTGAAGATTTGCAAACTGTTCAAATTCCGCAAAATGCTGCCGAAATTGATGAAGCACGTGCAAAAGGCGACTTAAAAGAAAACGCAGAATACAAAGCGGCTAAGGAACATCAGCATTATCTTAATACTCAAGTTGCAAAACTTACTTCTGAACTTAACCGTGCAGTTATTTTTGACCCAACAACAATTACAACTGCAATTATTTCGTTTGCAACTGTAGTTACTTTGCACAACAACAAAGAAGACAAAGACGAAACTTATACAATTCTTGGACCTTGGGAATCTGACCCAGATAACGGAATTATTTCGTACATGGCTCCTTTTGGAAATGCAATTATGGACGCAAAACCTGGCGAAAATCTTAAGTTTAACATTAATGAATACAGTTACGACTATACTGTAAAATCTATTAAGCCAGCAAAGATTTAGATTATTTAGTTTTGCTTTAAACAAAAAAAAGCGATGGTGCTTGAGGTTCTCGAAATCACCACCGCTTTTTTTTGCTACTCTACGTTTCCAATAAAATACTTTTTCTTTCCGCGTCGAATAATTATAAGTTTTCCTTCGATTGCGCTTTGTTTTGTAATTAGCGCGTTTTCGTCTGTAATTACTTTTCCATTTACGCTAACCGCTTTTCCGTTAATAAATTCGCGGGCTTCGCGGCGGCTTTGCGCAATTTTATTGTTTACTAAAACATCGATTAATGGCGCATCGTTTGTAAAACTAAACGAAGGAACGCCTTTCATTCCAGACATAATATCTTTTACAGAAAGACCAGAAAAATCGCCTGCAAAAAGTTTTTGGCTAACGTTTACAGCGTTGTCTGCCTCTTCTTTTCCGTGAATGTCTTTTACAACTTCCCAAGCAAGCGTTTTTTGCGCAATTCTAGTTTCTGGTTTGGCTTGTTGTTCAGCATAAATCTGTTCAATTTGTTCTTTTGTTAAGAATGTAAACACTTTTAAGTATTCAAGCACTTTTGAATCATCTGTGTTAATTAAATACTGATAAATTTCGTAAGCACTAGTTTTATTTTTATCTAGCCAAAGCGCGTTTCCTTCTGATTTTCCGAACTTTTTTCCGGTTGAATCTAGAATTAGTGGCATTGTAAAGGCGTAAGCGGTTTTGTCTAGCATTTTGCGGATTAAGTCAACTCCAGTTGTAATGTTTCCCCATTGGTCGCTTCCGGCAACTTCCATAATGCAGTTCTTTTCATGGTAAAGGTGAACAAAATCGTAGCCTTGCATAAGCATATAAGAAAATTCAGCGTAAGTAATTCCGCTTTCTAGGCGGCGCTGAATAATATCTTTTGCAAGCATATAGTTTACGTTTACGTACTTTCCAATGTCGCGTAAAAAGTTTAAGAATGTGTAATCTTTTAGCCATTCGTAATTGTCTACAAGTTCTGCGTTTGGAACTAAGCGCGAAACTTGTGCGCGAATTCCTTGAATATTGTGATTTACCGCTTCTTCGGAAATAATTTCGCGTTCTGCAGTTGGACGTGGGTCGCCAATTCTTCCTGTTGCACCACCGCACAACAAAACAGGATGATGACCTGCGTTAGAAAGTCGCTTTGCCATGCAGAGTGAAGAATAATGGCCAAGATGAAGGCTGTCTGCGGTTGGGTCGGTTCCCCAATAAAAACTGAACGGTTTTCCGTCTAAAACTTTTTGCAATTCGCTTTCTTCGCCGGCAACGTCTTTAATAAGTCCGCGCCATTTTAAATCTTCGTACAATGACATATAAACCTCAAAATGTATAGATTTTGAGAAATCCGTCATTCTGAACTTGTTTCAGAATCTCTGTAACGAAAAATTATCTGTGCTCTCGCGGAAAGCCGTTTTCCGCTACGCACAGATAATTTTTATTGTTTTGCAAAAAAAATTGCATAACGAAATCTTTTCTCAAAATATATTTTTTTTTATGATAATTTAGTATACTTAATTAAAATTATTTATGAAAGACACATTAAGAATATTAGCAAAAGTTATTGTTTTTTTATTTTCCGTAAACATTTTTGCACTTGGAATTGGTCCGTCTTTGGATTTTGCAGGCGGAACTGATTTTTGCGAAACAGAGCCTATTTTACAAGTGGGCATTTCTTGTTCTATAAAAACCGACAACATTCCGCTTGTTTTTGATGTCGTAACCGACTTTAATTTTTACGACAATGATTTTTCGCTTTACGAAACTTGCGACTATTGGCTTTTTAATCCAGAAATTGGCTATTACGCTTATTTTTTTGCGGGACTTGGCGAAAAGGCTGGCATTTTGTTTAGTGCCGATGATTTTTATTTTAACGTTGCGCCGCGCGCTGTTTTTGGCTTAAACTGGATTTTTTACGATGGATTTTTAGAATATTTTGCACAA
>CAZJOU010000075.1:6483-8962 GCA_964547685.1 uncultured Treponema sp.
CTAATACGTTTTTGCTACAAAATTGCGTTTTACTTTTTGCGAAGTTGTCATTTCTAAAGGTTCTTTAAGCAAAGTTATTTTTTCTATTTGTTCGTACTTTTGAAGATTTTTATTAATTTTCTGAACATCTTTTTTAATTTCTTCTAAAACTTTATCTTGAACAAAATCTAAACTTCGTTCTATTCCAAGTTTTTTGTACAATTCGTCGCTTACGTAAATTAACGCTTCTATTTTTTCGGAAGTTTTGTCATCTTTTTCGTAATATCCGCGAACTGTAACTTGCTGAATATCATCTATAAGTTGAAATGAATCTTCTATTTCTTCTGGATAAACGTTTTTTCCGCCACTTGTAACAATAAGATTTTTTGCTCTGCCACAAAGCATTAAATAATTTTCGCTATCAATCCAACCTAAATCGCCAGTTTTTAAAAATCCATCTTCTGTAAACATTGCTTTTGTTTCTTCTGGCATTTCGTAATAACCTTGCATAACCATTGGACCTTTTACAACAATTTCGCCAATTTGTTGAATTCCCTTACTTGTTTGCATTTCTGTTGGATTAATAATTTTCATTTCTTCGTAAGGCGAAAAATAACTTCCAACGCTTTCTATTTTAAAATGTTCTTTTGGATTTAGCGTAATAATTGGCGAAGTTTCTGTTAGTCCGTAACCTTGAATAAAATCTAAGCCCATTGCGTTATATTGTTTAAAAACGCTAGAAGCAAGCGGACCGCCACCAGAAATTGCTACACGAAGCGTATAAATATTTGCTTGTTTTAGGACAGGCTTAAAAAGAACGTGACCAATATTTTTTTTGGTAATTTTTTTTACAGAATAAGAAATTCCGCGCAAAATTGCCATAAACGCAGAAACTAAAAATCCTTTTGCTTTTATTCCGTTCATTATTCCGAACAAAAGTTTATTGTACAAAAGCGGAACGCCAAGCATTATTGTAATTTTTCCTTCTTTTAGTTCGTGCATTAACTTAGAAACCGCAAGACTTTTTCCAAACACTATTTCTGCGCCAATTTCTAGCGGAACTATAAAAGCGGCTTGCATTGTATAAGCGTGATGAATTGGAAGAAGTGCGTAAAAAACATCAGTGTTGAAAACAGAAAGATTTGTTTGCGCAATAAATCCGTCGGAAATTAGATTTTTGTGGCTAAGCATTACGCCTTTTGGCTTTCCTGTAGTTCCAGACGTAAACAAAATTGCGGCAGTATCGTTTTCTGTAGCAGGTTCGTTTTGTTTTTCGCTCTGTTTTATAGAAGATTTTGCTTTTAAGTTGTAAACATAATTTTCTGGATTTGTGTTATTTAGCGATTTTACAATAATTTTCTTAAAGTTATTTGTGAAAAAATGCGCTTTTTCGTCGTCGCAAAAAACAATTTTTGGTTTTGCAGTATTTACAATATTTACAACTTCTTCTTCGTGAAGTCCGTTATCAACAGGAACAACAACTGCACTTGCAAACAAAACTGAATGAAACGCAATTCCCCACTCCGGAGAATTTTTTCCCATTACAACAACGCGGTCGCCTTTTTTTATTCCATTTTCTATAAGCCAAGCAGAAAGATTTTGTACTTTTTCTAAAACTTCGGAAAAAGTTAATGTAATTTTTAAATTATTTTGTCCTTCAAAAACTGTAAAAAACGGACGATTTCCGTTCCGCTTTACTTGAATTTTAAGCATTTCTGAAAATGTTGGCCATTCGCCAAAAAAATTTTTATTTCTGTATTCGTCTAAAAAATCCCAAGGTTTACAATTTACAGTCTTTTTCATAACTAAATTATAATTCACAAACTTACGATTTGCAATTATAACAATTCTACGCTAAACGAGCCGTTTTCGCTACGACAAAGAACTTGCGACAAGAATGGCAAAACTTTTTCTAAATGTTCTTTTAAGCCAAACGAAGGGCGAACCACAAACATTCCGCTTCCGTAAAGGCGCGGTTTTTCGCTACCAATAGATTTTTCTAGCGAAGTTTCTGTGTGGCTTCCTTCTGTGTCTACCAAAAGTTTTGCGTCTAAAACTTCTGTGTGAACGTCGCGATTTTTTACGATTGCCAAAATTGCCTGCTTCATATTTTCTATTTCTTCGCTTTTATTTTGCAAAAGCGGATACCAAAGCAAAATTGTTGCCGCGCTCCATTTTTTGTGTGCAAAAGAAAGATTTTCCGCCGCATTAGAAAAATCAGAAAGTTCTTCGTAACTTGGGTCGCAAAGAATTGCACCACGATTAATTTTTGGCGGAATGTTTTTTCGTAAAGTTTCCCAGCCACTTGCGTTTATTTCATTTACAAAACATTCTGGTTTTAGTTTTTCTACATTTTGTTTTAATTCTTCAAATTCGGTTTTATGAAGTTCGCTTAAACTTACAAACGAACCTTTTTTAGAAAGCGAAATTTCAAACGCGGGACTTCCCGGATAAAATCCTTTAGAAAAAAAAGATTTTACAAATTTTATGTAAGAGTTTA
>CAZJOU010000076.1:0-5004 GCA_964547685.1 uncultured Treponema sp.
GCGGACCTTTAGGACACGTTATGGCTGCAAAAGCGATTGCATTAAAAGAAGCAAATACTCCTGAATATCGCGAATATGCGGCAAATGTTGTAAAGAACGCGCAAGCATTAGCAGAAGCGTGCAAGGCTCACGGAATGCCAATTCAGACTGGCGGAACGGACAATCACTTAATGTTGGTTGATGTTACAGTTTACGGTTTAACTGGAAAACAAGCGGAAGCGGCTCTTTTTGCGTGCGGAGTTACAGCGAATGCAAACGCTCTTCCTTACGACAAAAACGGTGCTTGGTGGACTAGCGGAATTCGCATTGGAACGCCAGGACTTACAACGCTTAAAATGAACACTGACGATATGAAAGAAGTTGCAGACATTATTGATTTTGTATTAAAGGGAACAAAACCTGGAGTTACAAAAGAAGGAAAGCCTGCAAAAGGAAAAATTGTTTTAGATCCGAAAGTTCAGGAAGAAGCAAGAAAGCGAGTTAATGCGTTACTTTCTAAACACGTTCTTTATCCGGAATTGGATTTGGAATTTTTGAAAAAACATTTTTGCTAACAATGCATAATTCATAATTAATAATGCTGAATGCATAATTCATAATTAAATCTAATTATGAATTATGCATTATTAATTATACATTATAGAATGTTGTTTTCTTCATCGTTACTTTCTGATTCTTGTTCACTATCTGTGTCTGAAAGATTTTTTTCTAAAAACTTAAATAACGAATCTTTTATTTTGTTTCCTGTACTTTCTGCTTGGTCTGTAATTTTTTTTGAATCTTCTTTTACTTTGTCAGTTGTGTCTTTGTATTCTTTTTTTGTATCTTCAATTTTTTTATTAAATTTTTCTTTTGCTTGAGTTACAACCCATTTGTTATATTCATCGTGTGCTTTTCGGCACTTTTCTGGCATTGGAACAGTTGTATATTCATCGCATTCTGTAAGTTTGTGCGTTCTTTTATTAAATTTGCAAGCAAATGTAAAAGAAAGTCCAAATATCAACGTAATAAAAAAGCAAATAATCTTTTTCATAAAAACCTCTAAAAGAATTATAACGCCATTTTACTTTTCTTGAACAGTTAAATTTACAAGCCAGCGTTCTTTTTTTAGCCAGAAATGTCCTACAAGTGCTTTTATTACGTCGCTAAGTTTTACTATTGCGTACATTGCAATAGGGCCAAGTTTTGTAAAGAATGTAAGAATAAACATTCCGCCAATAAAAAGAATATTTGCAACTGTATCACAAACAACGCCCATTTTTGTATCTCCGCCTGTTCTTGCAACAGAGTATTGCGCATTTAAGAATGCCCACAACGGAAGATAAACCGCCGCTACTATAATTAACTGTTTTGCAATTTTTTGCGCTTCTGGCGTTAAATTCTTAAATACAAGCGGAACAAGCCAAGTTGTGCAAAAACCTAACAGCATAAAAATAACGCCAAAAATAGTTGCTCCGCTTAAAACCCAATTTTTATAAGTTTTTGCTTCTTGAAGTTTGCCAGCACCAAGTTCTTGACCCAAAATTACGCTAGTAGCAGTTACAATTCCGCTACAACAAAGAAGAAATAAATTTGCTACAACAAATCCGCCTGCCATTCCGCTAACAACTTCGGCTCCGCCACGAGTGTTATAAAGCGCATTAGACAAAGTTTCTGCAAATGCCCAAAAAAGTTCAGAATATAAAATCATTACAGATTTTTTGCAAATATTTCCAAAAAGTTTAATTTTAATAAAGAAGATTTTTAATGGATTAAAAATAAACGGCGGACGTTTTGCAATACAATATGCAAGGAACAAAACAAGTTCTACTGCGCGCGCAATAACTGTTGCATAGCCTGCGCCAGCAACTTCTAAGCGTGGTGAACCTAAATTTCCGTAAATTAAAACCCAGTTAAAAAAAGTATTTACTAAAGTTGCAATAGAAGAAATTACAAGCGGAACTTTTACAATTTCTATTTCGCGAAGCGAAGAAGCAAGCGACTGCGAAAAAACCATAAAAAACCAAGAAAGAGCAACTGCGCGCGAATAAATTTGCGCTTGATCCAAAATATCATTAGCATCTAAATTATTTACAACCATTACGCCAAAAAGTTTTCGTGGCGCAATAAACGAAACTACGGTGTAAGCAATTCCAAAAATTCCTGTAATAATAATTTTAAAGCGCAAAGTTTGTTGCATCCCTTCTTTGTCATTTGCGCCCTTAAATTGGCTCATAAATATTCCCGCTGCAAGACAAGTTGTATTTATAAGCATTAAAAAAATAAAATTAATTTGACCTGCAATATTTACGCCACTCATTTTTACGTCGCCAAGTCCAGCAACCATAAAATTATCTATTAGCGAAACTAAATTCTGAATTAAAAGTTGAAGCATTACTGGAATTGCAATTCCAATTGCGCGTTTATAAAAAGAGGCAGTTCCTAAATATTTGTGATTCAAAGTGTTCTCCTAATTTTGAATGTAGAAAGAATGTAACATTAAGCAAAATAGTACATCAATCTGTACTACTATTTATAACAAAAAATTACGCGCATTTCCACTTTTCTTTTTTTAGGAAAATAAAACTCTTACGCTTTTACGCATCTATTTCTGAAGCCAAGTGATGAACAATAAAATCGCGCCTTTCTGGAGTATTCTTTCCCATATAAAATTCAAGAACTTTTGGAACATTCTTTAATGTTTGAATTGTAACTGGCGTTAAATGCATTCCTACATCTTCGCTTTCGCCTTCTTTTCGTTCGCGAATAAACATTCCAAATTCATCGCCGTTAATTTCTCCAAGACCTTTAAAGCGCGTAGTTTCACAATCTTTTCCAAGTTCTTTTTGCGCTTTATCGCGGCTTTCTTCTGAATAACAATAAATAGTTTTCTTTTTATTGCGAACTCTAAAAAGTGGAGTTTCCAAAATATAAACGTGTCCTGTTAGCACAAGTTCTTCAAAATAAAGAAGAAGATAAGTCATAACAAGATTTCTAATATGAAATCCGTCGTTATCGGCATCGGTAGCAATAATAATTTTGTTGTAGCGCAAATCTTCTACATCTTTTTGAACGCCAAGACTTAAAGTTAAATTTTTAAGTTCTTCGTTTTCAAAAAGCGCAGTTTTTTTGCGCCCATACATATTTTCTGGCTTTCCGCGCAAACTAAAAATTGCCTGAACAGAAACATCGCGCGAATTTACCATTGAACCAGTTGCAGAATCTCCTTCTGTAATAAAAATCATAGAATTTGCGCCTTTTTCGCCATCTTGCAAATGGTAGCGACAATCCAAAAGTTTATGAATTTTTAATGTTGCAGAACGTTCTGCTTCGCGAATTTGCTTTGCGGTTACATTGTTAATTTCGTCGCGCGCCTTCATATTGCGAATAATTTTTTCTTCTAGTGCGGCAGCAACATCTGGATTGTGGCGCAACCAGTCATCTACTGCAAGTTGAACTTCTTGAATAATTGGTTGCCGAATTTCTACGTTTCCAAGTTTATTTTTTGTTTGGCTTGTAAACATAGGATTATCTAGCCCAATTTTTAGCGCGACTATTAAACCGCTAGAAACGTCTTTTTCGTCATACTCTTTTTTAAAAAATGAATTAACTCCGCGCATAAAACCATCTAAAAACGAAGTTACATGCGTTCCGCCATCTTCTGTTGCTTGTCCGTTTACAAAAGAATACACAACTTTATCAAGGCTTGCTGTGTGCGTAAGAACAAAATCCAAATTTTCGCCTTTGTAACTAAAAAGTTTGTACAACGATTTTTCAGATTCGCCCATTTCATGAACAATTAAATCTTCCAAACCTTTTTCGCTAACATAAACTTTTCCGTTGCAATGAATTTGAAGTCCTGGATTTAAATATGCGTAATTCCAAAGTCGCTTTTCTACCATTTCCATGTTAAAAGCAAATTTGCCAAACATTTCATGGTCTGGAACAAATTCCAAATACGTTCCGTTCTTTACGCCCGCTTTTGCTGGTCCAATCTTAGAAGATTTTTTTACACCACGTTCGTATTCAACAACAGCCATTTTTCCGTCGCGAATCGAAGCTGCTCTAAAATAGGAAGAAAGCGCATTTGTTGCTTTAATTCCTACGCCGTTCATTCCTATTGCTTGCTTAAAAACAGAATTATTATATTTCGCGCCAGTATTTACGTCGCTAACACATTGTTCAAGTTTTCCAAGCGGAATTCCACGACCATAATCGCGAATTTTTACGCGTCCTTCTTCTGTAATTTGAATGTCAATTCTGTCGCCATAACCTTGCGAAAATTCGTCTACAGCGTTATCAATTCCTTCTTTTAGAAGAATATAAATTCCATCGTTTTCGTTTGTTCCGTCGCCTAACGAACCAATGTACATTCCCGGACGCAAACGAATATGTTCCAAACCTTCCAAATGTAAAATGCTATTTTCGTCATACGCTACAGTTTGTGCTTTTGCATTTTTTTTAGTTGGAGTTTTGTTAATTTCAACTTTTTCTATTGATTTTTTTTGTTGCGGACTTTCTGCTACAGTTTTTTGTGTAGGTTTTTCAACTTTTTTTTCTACTGATTTTTTTACTAATTCGTTCTTTTCTGTTTTTTTTGTTGTATTTTTTTTAGATTCTGCTGCCGCCATTTCTGACGCCATTTCTAAAAGCGACTTTTTTTTATTTTCCACACCCATATTTATAGTATAAATGTAGAAAAATTATTTTACAAGAGTAAATTTTTAATGAACAAGGGAAAAGTCTTCCCTACGCAACCTAACGGTTGCTACCAAGTTTGCAAGCAAACTTGCACAGTGAAATTTTTCGTTCGACTTTCTGAAAGAAAATCGGTAGTTTGCATAGCGAACGCACAACGCCCTATAAAGTACAAAAAATGCCACTGCGACTTTCGCTAGAAAGTCGGTAGTTCGCACCGCGAACGTCCTGTTCGCGGTTGGTAGCAGCGCTACATAGCAAACTAACTGGCATTTTTATAGTACTAGCCTATTTAGCAAAAGTAGCGATAAACACTCCCGCTGCAAT
>CAZJOU010000076.1:5104-8925 GCA_964547685.1 uncultured Treponema sp.
GTCCCGATTACACCGGAAACATTTGGGCCCATTGCGTGCATTAAGAGGAAGTTCATTGGATCGTATTCTTGGCCAAGTTTGTTAGAAACTCGCGCTGCCATTGGAACAGCAGAAACGCCTGCAGAACCAATAAGCGGATTAATTTTCTTTTCTTTTGGTAAGAACACATTCATAAGTTTTGCCATAAGAACGCCACCAGCAGTAGCAACAGCAAATGCAAACAAACCAAGAACAATAATTCCAAGCGAACGTCCATTTATAATTTTTTCTGGAGTCATTTGGCTTCCTACACCAAGCGAAAGCAAAATAGAAACAATGTTCATCATTTCGTTTTCCATTGTTTTAGAAAGACGTTCAACAACACCGCACTGCTTTACAAAGTTTCCAAATGCAAGCATACCAATTAAAGGAGCCGCAGAAGGTAGCAAAAGTATAGTTACAACAAGTAAAACAAGTGGGAACAAAACTTTTTCTGCTTTGCTAACAGGACGTAACTGTTCCATACGAATTTCACGTTCATGTTTAGTTGTAAGTGCGCGCATAATTGGTGGCTGAATCATAGGAACAAGTGCCATATAAGAATAAGCGGCAACCGCAATAACAGCCATTAATTCTGGCGCAAGTTTTGCAGAAACATAAATAGAAGTAGGACCGTCTGCACCACCAATAATTGCAATAGCGCAAGCCTGCAAAATATTGTAATCAAAAACGCCAGGAATAAGGTTTAAAAGCGAAACGCCAAAAAGCGTAAAGAAAACGCCAAGTTGCGCCGCGCCACCAAGCAATGCCATTTTTGGATTTGCAATAAGCGGGCCAAAATCTGTCATTGCACCAATTCCCATAAAAATCAACATTGGAAAAAATTCATTTCCAACGCCAGCATTATAAATTATGTTCAACATTCCATCTGGCGCGTCGCCCATGCCCGCACCTGGAATATTTACCAAAATAGTTCCAAATCCAATTGGAATTAAAAGAAGTGGTTCAAAACCTTTGCCTGCACCAAGATAAACAATAAGAAATCCTATTGCTATCATTAAAAGATATTGCCAACCAGGAGCCGTTGTAGCAAAAACTTTATTACCTTCTGCTTTTCTAGCTTCTTCACGCGCTTCTTCTGCTTCGTCTGCGGCAATTTCTTCTGCAGTTTCTGTGTGAATCATTTTGTAAATACCAGTTGTATGCCAAAGATTCTTAAAGAAGGAGCCAACCGAAATATCATATTTTCCGTTCCAGTTTTCTGTACCGGGAATAATTCTTTCAACGCCTGTATGTTCTTCTGCAACAACTTGTGTATCTTGCGCAAATGCTTTTGTGCTAATAGACACAACAGAAGCTGCAGCCATAATTACAAGCATAATAAAAGCTATTTTTCTTGTATCTGTTTTTGTATTTAGCATTATATTCCTCGAAAATCAATTCATTAAAGTTTTGAACTACTGAATTTCTGCAAGAGTTTGACCATTTGCAACTTGCGAACCAACTGCCGCAACAAAATGAATTTTTCCCGAAGCAGAAGCCTTAACTTCAAGTTCCATTTTCATAGATTCAAGAATAACTACTGTGTCGCCAAAATTTACAGAAGCACCTTCTTGAACCGCATATTTTAGTAAAGTTCCTGCAACTGGCGAAGGAACTGGTTTTCCACCAGCAGCAACTGGAGCTGCTTGAACTGGCGCACTTTCTGCTTTTGGTGCTGCTGCAGGAGCAGTAGACGCTTGAACAGTTCCACCAATAGCACCAAGAACTTGACCAGAAGTAACTTGAGTTCCAGGTTGAACGCTAAAACTAACAGTTCCATCTGCTGGAGCTTTTACTTCCAATTCCATTTTCATAGATTCAAGAATAATTACTGTATCGCCACGTTTTACGGAAGCACCAGAATCTACAGCATAGCGAAGTAATGTTCCCGCAACTGGCGAAGTAATATCCGCACCACCAGAAACTTGCGCAACTGGTGCGCTTTTAGCAGGAGCTGCGCTTGTAGTAGCAGTTGGCGCACCAACAGAAACATTGTAAGCAGTTCCGTTTACATTAATATTTCCTTTTCCGTCACTTGTTACATTATAAGCAGTTCCGTTTACTGTAATTGAATAAGAACCGCCATTATTTGCTTTTGGAGCAGCAGAAGTTTCTTTAATTCCATAAGTTTTTTCTGCATCGATTGGACCATTTTTGCGGTTTGCAAAGAATTTTGGAGCAACATTCGGGAACATTGCATAAGTCAAAGCGTCTTCTACAGAACCGTTTCCGCCGTTTTTCTTAGATTCTTCTACCATTTTGTCCCATTCAGGTTCAATTAAATCGGCAGGGCGACAAGTAACGACTTTGTCCATTTTGTTCTGTTCAAGAGCCTTCTTTACTAAATCTGCATTTGGTTCTGCAGGAAGTTTTCCGTAGCGACCAACAAGAAGATTTCTAAAATCCTGAGTCATTGTTGTGTAGCGTCCCATAAGAACGTTCATAACTGCTTGTGTTCCTACAATCTGCGACGTTGGAGTTACAAGCGGAACATAACCTACATCTTTGTGAACACGTGGAAGTTCTGCAAGAACATCGTCCATTTTGTTTGCTGCGCCTTGCTGTTTAAGTTGATTTTCAAGATTACTAAGCATTCCGCCTGGAACTTGCGAAACCAAAATTCGTGTATCTGCACCAAGAAATTTAGATTCCAAAGATGCATAATGTTTACGAACTTCTCGGAAATAAGCCGCAATTTCCAAAAGTGCTTTTGTATCAAGTCCTGTGTCCATTTCTGTATCTTTAAGCATTTCTACAACCGTTTCTGTAGGAGAATGGCTTGTTCCCATAGACATAGAAGAAATTGCAGTGTCAAGAATATCTGCGCCCGCTTCTGCTGCTTTTAGCAAAGTTGCAACAGAAAGGCCAGTTGTTGCGTGCGAATGAATTTCTATTGGAAGGTCAACTTTTGCTTTGATTGCCTTAACCAAATCGTAAGCAACGTAAGGCTTTAAAAGACCAGACATATCTTTTATGCAAATTGAATCTGCACCAAAATCTGCATAAGTTTTTGCAAGTTCAACATATTTTTCTATTGTGTGATACGGAGTTACAGCGTAAGAAATTGCCATTTGAACGTGCTTTCCAGTTTTTTTTGCTGCTTTTGTTGCGCGTTCAAGGTTTCGTGGGTCGTTACAAGCATCAAAAATGCGGAAAACATCAATTCCGTTTTTTGCAGCAGTTTCTACAAACTTATCTACAACATCATCTGCATAATGGCGATAACCTAAAAGATTCTGACCGCGCAAAAGCATCATAATTTTGCTATTTGGCAACGCTGCATGAAGTTTTCTAAGTCGTTCCCAAGGGTCTTCGTTTAAAAAGCGGATACAAGAATCATAAGTTGCTCCGCCCCAACCTTCAATAAATTTATATCCGATTTTATCAAGCATTGGACAAGCCGGAAGCATATCCGCTGTTGTCATTCTAGTTGCGTGAAGCGACTGATGCGCATCACGGATTGCAAGTTCGGTAATTCCTACTTTAGCCATTTATTTTACCTCTTATTTTTAGTTAGATATTTTCTTTTTCATGAACTGCAGCGGCAATAGCAGCAACAATCGCTTGTTTATTTACGACTGGCTTTGCAACCGCGGCTGGTTTTGCAACAGATTTTGCAACTGGCTTAACTTCGTCCTTGTCTAATTTTAGCGCATGAACCACAATTCTAAGAAGATTCATGCAAACAATCAAAATAACAAGAAAGGCGAATACAACACACATACCCAGCAAAGTTAAAAGCGCGCTTTGCCCAAGCATTTCTGAAATAGTCATATATCCTCCAAAACTCACAACGCAAA
>CAZJOU010000077.1:0-8739 GCA_964547685.1 uncultured Treponema sp.
TTCTTCTTTTTGCGCAATTATAACTGCCACAAAAATTAAGACGCAGCCAACAATTCCCCAAATTGTTAGATTTTCTTTTACGCCATTAACTGGAAACAAAATACTAAACAACATTCCAAAAACGCTTTCAAAGCTTAGCAAAATTGTAGCAAACGACGCATTTAAGTATTTTAGGCTAATATTTTGCAATGCAAATGCAATCGCTGTGCTTGCAATTCCTAAGTACAAAACAGAAATTATAAAACTTTTGCTATAAAACGCCTGTAACGGAAAACCTTGAAAATTCAACGTTAAAAAGTTAGTTTTTGCATCGTAAAAAGGCGCAAAAATCCAAGAAAGAATTGCTCCAACTAAAAATTCAATAAAAGCATATACAAAAGGGTCTGCTTCTTGGCCATTTTTAGAAAACTCCGACTGAAAAAACATTTGAAAAGCGTAAAAAATGCCACAAATTAATGTAAGCCAATCGCCAAGATTTAAGCAAAAACCTTGTTTTATATCGTTTGTTAAAGAAAGAAACGCTATTCCTAAAATTTGCAAAAATGCGGCAAAAAACACAAACCAAGCAGGTCGTTTTTTATAAAAAATCCAACCATAAAAAGGAATAAGAATTACATAAATTGTTGTTAAAAAAGCATTTTTTCCTGGAGTTGTGTAATTACAGCCAATTGTTTGAAAAAAATACGCTAAAAATAAAAAAACGCCTATTAAGCCGCCCTTTTTTAAGTATTGCAAATTTATTTTTTTTAAACGTTTAAAAAATACAATTCCAAGAATAATAACTGCTATAGAAAAGCGAAAAGCAAGCATATAAAGCGCACTTATGTTGCGTAAACTATCTTTTACAACAACAAACGCAAATCCCCAAATTGCAGAAGTTAAAAGCGCACAAATAGCAGCAAAAACTTGAACCATATTTACTTACTCCAAAAAAAAACGTCATTGCAAAAACTACAACAACGAATCATTCTAACATAGAATGTTTCGCATTTGTCTTGCAATGACGTTTTTACATTTTATTTAGCGTTTATTTAGCCTTTTTCGCAGTAGCTTTAGTTGTTTTTGCTGCGCTAGATTTTGCAGTTCCATCGCTAAGTGGGCGCGGAACTTTTTTTAAGTGCCAAATATCGCGTACATAATCTTCTATAGTTCTATCAGAAGAGAACTTACCAGCATTTGCAATATTCTTTAAGCAAGCCTTAGCCCAAGCCTTTTTGTTTGCATAAAGTTTTTCTGCATCGTTTTGCGCTCTGCAATAATCATCAAAATCTGCAAGAACGTAGTAAACATCTGCGCGGTTTCCTTCTATTCCGTAAACCAAAGAATCGTACAATTCCTTAAACAACTGATGTGTTGGATCATAAGTTCCGTCAACAAGTTGATTAAGAACTTTTGCCAATCCCGGATTTCTTTCCAAATATTCCTGAGGATTGTAACTATGTTCATCTTCAATCTTCTTAATTTGTTCTGTAAGAAGACCAAAAATAAATGCGTTTTCTTTTCCAGCTTCTTCTACAATTTCTATGTTTGCGCCGTCCATTGTTCCCATTGTAAGCGCGCCGTTGCACATAAATTTCATATTAGAAGTTCCAGATGCTTCCAAACCAGCTGTAGAAATCTGTTCAGAAATATCTGCTGCTGGGAAAATCTTTTCTGCAACAGAAACACGATAATTTTCTACAAAAACAACGTGCAATCTGTCATTTACGCGACGGTCGTTATTAATGCGTTCTGCAACAGTATTAATAAGTTTAATAATTGCCTTTGCGCGTCTGTAACCAGAAGCCGATTTTGCCCCGAAAATATAAGTTTTCTTTGCAGGCTTATATTTTGGATCTTCCAACATTTTGTTGTAAACGTACATAACGTGCAAAATATTCATTAACTGGCGTTTGTATTCGTGCAAACGTTTAACTTGAACATCAAAAATTGACTCTGGATCAATAAGTTCATTCTGAGTATTTTTAAGATATTCTGCCAAACGACGTTTATTTTCTTCCTTAATTGACATAAGTTCCTTAAGAGACTTTTCATCATCAAGATATTTTTCAAGTCCTTTAAGTTTTTTAAGGTCTTTTTCCCAACCATGACCAATTCTATCTGTAATAAACTTAGAAAGTTCAGGGTTTGCAGAAAGAAGCCAACGACGCTGAGTAATTCCGTTTGTTTTGTTATTAAACTTTTCTGGATAAAGTTCGTACCAATCGTGCAATTCTTTTTCTTTTAAAAGTCTAGTATGAAGTTCTGCAACTCCGTTTACGCTAAAACTAGCATGAATTGCAAGCCAAGCCATATAAACTTTTCCATTGTTAATTATAGACATTCTGCCTTGTCTAGCATAATCGTTTGGATATTTTGCAGAAAGTTCAATCATAAATCGGCGATTAATTTCTTCTACAATTTGATAAATACGTGGAAGAAGTCCGCGGAAAATTTCGATTGGCCACTTTTCTAGCGCTTCTGCAAGAATTGTGTGGTTTGTATAAGCAAATGTTTTTGTTACAACTTTCCAAGCGTCGTCCCAACCAACATTATATTCGTCCATTAAAATGCGCATAAGTTCTGGAATTGCAACAACCGGATGAGTGTCGTTTAACTGAATTACGTGCAAATCTGCAAATTTGCTAAAATCTGTTCCGTGGTCAGAAACATAATGGCGAACTAAATCCTGCAAAGAAGCAGAACTAAAGAAATATTGCTGCTTTAGTCGCAATGCTTTTCCAGAAGGACCAGAATCGTTTGGATAAAGAACTGCAGAAATATTTTCTGCGCTATTTTGTTTTTCTACAGCGCGATTATATTCCATATTATTGAATAACTGTAAATCAAAGCCGTTTGGCGAAGACGCTTGCCACAAACGCAATGTATTTACAGTTCCTGTTTCGTAGCCAACAATTGGCATATCGTAAGGAGTTGCTGTAACTTCTTCTGCGTTTTCTACATAATAACGGTCGCGTCCGTCTGGAGTTTTGCCATAAGCAATGTTTCCGCCAAACTTAACGGTTACAGCCAAGTCTGAACGTTTAATTTCCCAAGGATCGCGGTGAGCAAGCCAATTATCTGGATATTCAACTTGATAACCGTTTTCTATTTTTTGTTCAAACATTCCGTAACGGTAGCGAATTCCATATCCATGTCCTGGATAGTCTAATGTTGCTAAAGAATCCAAAAAACAAGCAGCAAGACGTCCCAATCCACCGTTTCCCAATCCGGCATCTGGTTCTTGGTCTTCTACCATATTGTAATCAATGTTCATTCCTTTTAGAACTTTTTTTACATCATCTAAGATTCCAGCATTTATTAAGTTGTTGCTTAATGCACGTCCCATTAAAAATTCTGCTGATAAATAGTACAACTGTTTTGTTGGCTTTTTTTCATATTCTTGTCTAGTTGCCATCCAGTTGTCCATAATTACTTCTAAAGCAGAAGCAGAAACTGCATCAAAAAGGTCATGTTTATTTGCCTGCGAAATATCTTTACCGTATTGTCTCTTAAGTCTTCCTTCAAGATTTTCCTTAAATTTTGCGGCATCAAATTTCATCTACATTATCCTCCAAAGTGGTTGTCATTAATTTTATAAGATGACAAATAAGAGTACTAAGAATTTTAATATTTTTCAATTACTATAAGCGATTATTTTAGAATAATTATTTTGCCATTAAAATTACAAAACTAGACGCAGGAAGAACATAACGTTGCTGTTCTGGTAAAATTATTTCTTTTCCTAAATCAACAAATCCTTGTTCACCTTGCACAGATGTATCCGCTACATAAGCCCAACGCTTACCTTTTGGCAAAGTTGGCAATATTATTGTAACATCGTAAATATCTGTGTTTCCCGCAATGTAAAAATCGTTATCCGGATTTCCTTCTTCGTCTAAAGCTGCTGAACCAACTAACTTAAACGCTAAAAATCGTTTTATGTGCGCCCAATCTGGATTTTTTCCGTCTATATCGTACCATTCAATTTCGGCTTTTGAATCGGAAAAGAACTTTTTTCTTCTAAACGCTTGATGTTTTTTTCTAAGCAAAATTGCTTTGCGCGTAAAATTAAAAAGTTCCTGATTTTTCTTTTCCAAATTCCAATTTAACCAAGAAATTTCGTTATCTTGGCAATACGCATTGTTGTTTCCCATTTGCGTTCTGCGAAATTCGTCGCCAGCAGAAAACATTGGAACACCTTGCGAAACCATAAGGCAAACCATAAAATTTTTAAGTTTTTTTAAGCGTAAATTTTCTATTTTAGGATTTACCGTAATTCCTTCGTAACCGTGATTATAACAGTTGTTATCGTCTGTTCCATCGCGGTTGTTTTCGCCATTTTCGTCGTTATGCTTTCCGTTGTAACTTACAATGTCATTCATAGGAAAACCATCGTGGCAAGAAACAAAATTAATAGAAGCATCTGGCGTTCTTCCAGAATGATTGTACAAATCTGAACTTCCAGCAATTCTTGTTGCCGCCGCAGTTGCAACGCCTTCGTCTCCGCGAACAAAACGACGAATATCGTTTCTGTAGCGGTCGTTCCATTCGCTCCATCTGCCGCCAGGAAAGCCACCAACTAAATAACCGCCGCCACAATCCCAAGGCTCGGCAATAATTTTAGATTTGCACAAAATTGAATCTTCGGAAATTGCGTTTGTTAAAAACGGAAAACCTTGCATATTTGAACTTTGATCGCGGCAAAGAGCGGCAGCCAAATCAAATCGAAATCCGTCTACGTGCATTTCGCTAACCCAATAGCGTAAACTATCCAAAATAAATTTTGTTACAACTGGATGCGAAGCGTTTATTGTGTTTCCGCAACCAGAAAAATTGTGATAGTATTGTTTTTCTTTTTCTGGAAGCAAATAATATGTTGAATTTTCAAATCCGCGCAAACAGAATGTATAACCATGTTCGTTTCCTTCTGCTGTGTGATTAAAAACAACGTCCAAAATAACTTCTATTCCTGCCTTGTGAAGTTCGCGAACAAGAGTTTTAAATTCGCGAACAGAAGCGCCCGGAGTTTTATCCGAAGAATATGAAGTTTTTGGCGCAAAAAAACCTATTGTGCTGTAACCCCAATAATTAGAAAGATATTCACCTGTTTTTGGATTTACATTGCCAACTTCGTGTTCGTCAAATTCAAAAATTGGCATAAGTTCTACGGTTGTAATTCCAAGTTTTTGTAAGTACGGAATTTTTTCCACAAAGCCTTTGTATGTTCCCGGAGCGCTAACTCCAGAAGTTTGCGAAGCAGTGTAACCTTTTAAGTGCGCTTCGTAAATAACAGTTTCGCTAAGCGGATAGTTAAGCGGTTTGTCGCCTTGCCAGTCAAAATCAGAATCGTCTACAACAACGCATTTTGGAAAATTAGATAAATCAGAAAGTTTGCCATTTTCTACACCAGCAAGACCAAGTTCGCGTTGACGATTATAAGACTGAAAAACTGAACCCGGAGTAAATGCTTTTGCATAAGGGTCAAACAGATATTTATTAAAATTAAACCTATGCCCTTTTGGCGGATTATACGGACCATCAACTCTAAAAAGATATAAAGTTCCTTTTGTAAGTCCTTCTATAAATATGTGCCAAACGCTTCCGGTTTTATTTTTTTTCGGATCGAATTCAATAGATGTTGCAGGTTGCTTTGAATCTGCTGATTCAAATAAGTCAAGAACAACTTTTTCTGCGTTTTTGCTATAAACAGCAAAATTAACACCGTTTCCAGATAAAGTTGCACCAAGAACTTCTGGACGGCCTTCAGAAATATGACCAATGTTCATAATCAAACATTTTAACACAAGTTTTGTTATATTTCTATAGATTTTAAGAAATATTGTTTTCGTGTCATTATCGGGCTAGACCCGATAATCCACTTTCCGTAGATTCCTGTGTCAAGCACAGGAATGACATAAAAATTTCTACAAATCCATTACTTTGCAGAATTAAATCGTTTGTTCCAGTCAAAATCCATTTTGATTATAAAATCGCTATTTGCGTCGTTTTCGTAACGGTAAAGTTCTGTGCTGTATGTGCGGCAATGAATTTCGTTTTTATCCAAATCAAAATCCATTAAGCGAAGCCAACCATCGCCACCGTGCATTTGACCGTCGAAAACTCCAAGATATTTTTGAATTGAACATCTGCCTTGGTAGCAAGAAAGTAACTGATATACTTTGTTTCCGTTAGCATTTTCGTCGGTGCGAGCATTTTCTGCTTCTTCACCAGTTCTATCAAAACTCCAGTTATGTCCGCAAAGTACAAGGAATATTTGGTCATTCTTAGAAATAAACTTATTCCATAATTGTTCTGCGCAGTTAGAATCTTTCCAATCGTGGCGATAACCGTCGGCAAGGCGTTTTGCAGTTCCTGGTCGTTCTGGGTCATATTCGTAACCTAAATATTCGTGCGACATTACAATTGTCGGAAAACCTTTGTGGTCATTTATAACTTTTTGCGCCCAATCTATTGCCTTGTCATCTGGTTCAATTTCCATTCCAATTACAAGAATTTTCCAATCGTCTACATTAAAAATTGACCAAGTGTTCATTCCATTATTAAATGAACCGCCATAAGATTTTTGATTTTTAAAGTGAACAGATTTAGGACCAAAATACTTATTCCAAGTTTTTCCACCATCAGAAATTGAATATTTGCCATCTGCAGATTTTCGGCTTACATCATAATCGTGGTTTCCTGGAACTACAGCATAAGGAATTTTTCCGTCAAGAATTGAAAAAGCTTTATCAGCAACTTGCCATTCACTTTCGTAATTTCCATAATTTTGAACAACATCGCCCATATGAAGTGCAAACGCTATGTTTCCGCCATTTTTTTGCGAATTTTTTACAAGATATTCCATTTGGTGGTAAAAATAATCTGCTTGATCATACGGAAAAGGCGGATTTGACGTTTTTTGGTAACGGTAATCGCAGTAATTTTGCGTATCGCCTATTACGGCAACTGTAAATTGTTGCGCAAACAACGAAGTTGCTACAAATGCTGTTGTAGCACCAATTACAAGTTTTTTAATGCAATTTTTCATTTTGACCTCCAAGTCATAACAAAACATTAATTTGTGTTTGTTAAAAATGACTTAGGAGATTATAAAATTTGCGTTAAGTTTCTATCTTTCGTTCATTGGAACGTACTTTCGTTCTTCGCAAACATTTTTGTATGCTGGACGATAAATACGTCCGCCAGCAACCAATTCTTCTATTCTGTGTGCAGACCAACCGGCAATTCGGCTAATTGCAAAAATTGGCGTGTAAAGTTCGCGCGGAATATTTAACATTGTGTAAACAAATCCAGAATACAAGTCTACGTTTGCGCAAATTTGCTTATCTGAATGGTGAACTTCCATAATAATTTCTGGCGCAATTTGTTCAATCATTCTGTAAAGATTAAATTCTTCCAAGCAACCTTTTTCTTTTGCAAGTTTTTCTGCTTTTTCGCGCAAAAGCAAAGCGCGCGGGTCGCTAATTGTGTAAACTGCGTGTCCCATTCCGTAGATTTTTCCGCTTCGGTCAAATGCTTCTTTTTTAGCAATTTTTGTTAAATATTCGCGAACTTCTTTTTCGCTAGACCAATCTTTTACGTTTGCTTTAATTTCGTCCATCATTTCTACAACGCGAATATTTGCGCCACCATGACGACGTCCTTTTAACGAACCAACTGCCGCCGCAATAGCAGAATAAGTATCTGTATCTGCAGAAGAAACAACGTGAACCGTTAAAGAAGAGTTGTTTCCACCACCGTGTTCCGCGTGTAAAATTAACGCTAAATCAAGAATTTCTGCTTCTAACTTTGTATATTGACAATCTGGTCGAATTAAATGCAAAAAGTTTTCTGCAGTAGAAAGTTCCGGCAAAGGATTGTGAATGTACATTGACTTATTTTCGTAATAACGCCTACGCGCTTGGTAACCATAAGCGGCAAGCGTAGAAAAGCGAGAAATTAATTCTATGCACTGACGCAAATTATTTGCAATGGAACGGTCTTCTGGATTTTCATCGTACGAATAAGAAGCCAAAACTCCGCGCGCAAGTTTATTCATAATATCTTGTGAAGGCGCTTTCATAATCATATCTTCTGTAAAGTTTGGTGGAAGCGCGCGCGATTCGCCAATAAATTCGCGAAATTCCTGAAGTTCCGATTTTTTTGGAAGTTCGCCGAACAAAAGCAAATAAGCGCATTGTTCGTAACAATAATCGTCATTTTTTTCTGCGTCGCGAATTAAATCTACAACATCGTAACCGCGGTAAAGAAGTCTTCCTGGAACAGGAATTTTTTCGCCATTTGCGCCAACTTCGTAACCAACAACATCTCCAATTCTAGTAAGTCCAACAAGAACGCCAGTTCCGTTTGCGTTGCGAAGTCCGCGTTTTACATCATATTTTTGGTACAAATCTGGATTTATAGGGTCGTTACGTTCGGCAAGAACAGAAAGTTTTTCTATAAAGTTTTTGTGTTTCGCGTCCGTCATATTTGCCCCCTAAAAATTGCATATTTATACATTTGCCTTTGGCAGATTTTTATAATTATACAAAATTTTAAGGTTGTATACAAGATACATTTTGGGGAATTAATAATTTATAATGTATAATTAATAATTAGAAATAGGAATTAAGAATTATGACTTTGGGCGTTGCGCCGCTTCGCGTCGCCGTGCTTTTCGTGGTTCCGGCTTTCGCCTTCATTCCTCGCTTCGCTTCGGAACGTGCCTTTGGCACGCCACTACAATCACTAACGTAG
>CAZJOU010000078.1:0-8685 GCA_964547685.1 uncultured Treponema sp.
CAAAAAATCAAGCACTTTACAATCACGACGCAGAATTTCACAACCTTATGGCAACATACGCAAACAACCGCCAATATAAAAAAGCGCTAGAAGTGCTAAACAAAGGACTTTTAGAAAATCCAACAAGC
This sequence comes from uncultured Treponema sp., assembly GCA_964547685.1. Lineage (GTDB taxonomy): Bacteria > Spirochaetota > Spirochaetia > Treponematales > Treponemataceae > Treponema_D. The sequence continues at coordinate 129 of CAZJOU010000078.1, forward strand.
CAAACTTTACAAAACGACAAACGCCGATTAGAGCGAATAATGAATCAATAGAAAAATTTTTTACTAGTCCAAATGTCAACTTTTAGTTGATTCATCAAAATTATCTGTGCTTCCGCAGAAATCCGTTTTTGCTACACACGGTTGAGGCTGTAAGGAATTTTATCTTACCGGTTGCTACGCAACCTCAGCCCTCAAAGTGTTCGCAAAAGCCGTTTTCTGCTCCGCACAGACAATTTTTATTAATTTGTATTCAAAAGTCGACATTGGGCTAATAAAAAAACTATTCCATAGTCGCTAGGTTGACAAAAATATACGGGGGGGGGGTAGAATAACTCCATAAATTAAGAAAACGCTTTGTTTTCGAAAAAAGGAGTTTTATATGAAAAAGTTGATTGCGGCAGCAGCTGTTGCATTGACGTTGGCTTCTGCTACATTTGCAGAAGGAATTACAGTTGGTCTTCGTGGCATTATTGGAACACCAGTTGGAACATCTATTGAAGCTGATGACACAGATTTAGATCTTGGAGAATCTATTATTGGTGGCGGCGCTTTGTTTGGAAAATTCTTAATTCCAGCAGTAAAAGGTCTTGGAATTCAGCCAGAAATTGGAATTACTTACAACAAAATTGGTGTAGAATATGACTACGGTGTTGGAACTTCAAATTCTACAGTTTCTTACACATCACTGGACATACCTGTTCTTGTAACTTACGACTTTAACATTAATGACAATTTTGCAATCACACCAGAATTTGGACCAAAAGTTGCTTTCCCACTTGGAAAACTTGAATATGGTGGAGATGCTGATGGAGATGCTGACGTTGATTCTAACGTTCTTTTTAGCCTTGTATTCGGTGTAGCAGCTTCTTATAAAGTTGGACCAGGCGCAATTGTTGGCGACATTCGCTACGACTTAGGAGTTACAAAACTTGCGGCAGATGTAGATGTTGGCGACGGCGACATTGCAACACCACGCGGTTTACTCTTTAGCGTAGGTTACGGAATTAACTTCTAAGTTTTCTTACTACACGTAAAAAAAACGACTAACAAAGTTTGTCAGTCGTTTTTTTTGCACATAACAAGCATTTTCCGCTATTCTGCGCGAATACTTGTGTTCTTTACAACAACGTCGTGTGCGCCGCCTTCGCGAATACTTGCAGGGCTTACCAAAGTAAGTTTTGCTTTTTCCTGAAGTTCCGGAATTGTTACTGCACCACAGTTACACATTGTATGAATTATTTTGCTTGTTGTTAGCGTTACATTGTCATGCAAACTTCCAGCGTAAGGAACGTAACTATCTACACCTTCTTCAAAAGCCATTTTCTTTGCTCCGCCCAAATCGTAGCGTTGCCAGTTTCGCGCGCGGTTAGAACCTTCGCCCCAATATTCTTTTACGTAATTTCCGTTTACAATTAACTTGTTCGTTGGCGACTCGTCAAAGCGCGCAAAGTAGCGGCCAAGCATAACAAAATCCGCTCCCATTGCGAGTGCAAGCGTAATGTGGTAGTCGTGAACAATTCCGCCGTCTGAACAAATTGGAACGTAAATGCCAGTTTCTTTGAAATATTCGTCGCGCGCCTTTGCAACTTCTATTGTTGCAGTTGCTTGACCACGACCAATTCCTTTTTGTTCGCGAGTAATACAAATAGAACCGCCACCAATTCCAATTTTTACAAAATCTGCGCCGGCTTCTGCCAAAAATCTAAAACCTTCCGCATCTACAACGTTTCCGGCACCAACTTTAGCGTTCGGCCATTTTGCGTGAATGTCGTGCAATGCGCGTTTTTGCCATTCAGTAAAACCTTCCGAAGAATCTAGCGTCATAACATCAACGCCGGCTTCTAGCAATGCAGGAACTCGTTCCATATAATCGCGAGTGTTAATTCCCGCGCCAACAATGTAGCGTTTTTCAGAATCCAAAAGTTCGTTCGGATGTTCTTCGTGGCTTGCAGCATCTTTTCTAAAAACCAAATATTGTAAGTTTCCGTTTTTATCAACAATAGGAAGCTGATTTATTTTGTTCTTCCAAATAATATCGTTTGCTTCTTCTAGCGTAATTCCAACGTTTGCCATAACAAGATTTTTTAAATCTGTCATATAATCTTTTACTTTTGCGTCTTCTGGACAATGACTAATTCTAAAATCGCGTTCTGTAATAATTCCCAAAAGTTTTCCGTTAGATTCTCCATTTTCTGTAACCGCAACAGTTGAATGTCCAGTTTCTTCAATCTTTTTTGTAAGTTCCACCAAAGTCTGATCTGGACGAATATTTGTGTCGCTTGTAACAAAGCCCGCTTTGTAAGCCTTAACGCGCGCAATCATTGCCGCCTGATTTTCTATTGTCTGCGAACCGTAAATAAAACTAATTCCGCCTTCCTTTGCAAGCGCAACAGCAAGAGTATCGTTAGAAACCGCCTGCATAACTGCCGAAACCATAGGAATGTTCATTGTAAGCGGACATTTTTCGCCGGCTTTCTTGTTGTAACGAACAACTGGCGTTTTTAAAGAAACGTTTGCTGGAATGCAATCTGGTCCTGTGTAGCCAGGAATCAACAGATATTCATCAAAAGTGTGAGAAGGTTCACTAAAAAAGAAAGCCATAGAAAACTCCTAAAAATCAAAAATATAATTGTACTAGTATAGAAGAAAAACAGATTTATTTCAATGAAAAATTAAAAGTTTAAAGGGGAAAAGCCTTTCCCCTAGTTTCAGCCTGCAAGCAGTCTTCAACCTACCCCATTCTGCGGGGCAAAATAGAGGTCGCACCTAGCCCCGCAACGCCCCATTAAAATTACAAAAAAAATGCCCCGTTAGATTTGACATCGTGTCAAATCTAACGGGTGTTGCGGGGCAAGGTGCAAATGCTATTTTTGCCCCGCAGAAGGGGATAGCGAAAACGCGAAGCGGTTGAGCGAAGGGGAAGGCTTTCCCCTACACAACTTTTTTTTAAGAATTTTATTTTTTTTTGTTGACGATGTATTTTTAGGTTTGTTATTTTTATAATAAAGGAAAAAAAGGGTTAGAAATGGCACAGGAAAAAGAAAAAAAATCTGAAGAACAGAAAAAAGAGGAAACTCCAAAATCTGAAACAGAACAAAAAACTTCAGAAAAAAAGCCAGAAGACGAAAAAACTAATGCAAAAGAAGAGCAAAAATCTGATTCTACAAAAGAATCCGAAAAAAAAGAACCTTCTGCAGAAGAAAAGATTGCAGCATTAGAAAAAGAAGTCGCAGATTTAAAAAGTCAGGCTCTTTACAAAGCCGCAGAAAACGACAACTGGCGCAAACGAATGATGCAGCAAAAAGACGATGCCGTTGCTTACGCAAATGCTTCGCTTTTAAGCGATTTGCTAGATAGTCTAGATAATTTTGACAGAACGCTAGATGCTGCAAAAGACGCAAAAGATGCAAAATCTATTGCGGACGGAATTAAAATGGTAAATAAAAATCTTGTTAATATGCTTGAAACCAAATATGGTCTTAAGAGTTTTGGCAAGGAAGGCGACGAGTTTAATCCAGATGAACACGAAGCTATTGGTCGCGTGGAAGATGAAAATGCTAAAAAGGAAACTTTAAAGCAAGTTTACCTAAAAGGCTACAAATTAAATGATAGAATCATCCGCCACGCTAAGGTTATGGTGAGTGTTCCCGCTGGCGGGAACTGATAAAGTTGTGGTGGTTGAGCCTGTCGAAACACTCAATGACCGCTGAACTATAAAATTGTAATTAATTAAGGAGTAAATAATATGTCTAAAATTATTGGTATCGACTTGGGAACAACAAACTCTTGCGTTGCCGTTATGGAAAACGGAGAACCAGTTGTTATCCAAAATTCAGAGGGTGGTCGTACCACTCCATCTGTTGTAGGTTTTACTGCAAAAGGAGACCGTGTTGTTGGTCAGCCAGCTAAGAACCAGATGGTAACAAATCCAAAAAACACAGTTTATTCAGCAAAACGTCTTATTGGTCATAGATTTAGCGAACTTCAGGGCGAAGCAACAAAACTTCCTTACAAAGTTCTAGATCATGGCGAAGATGTCCGAATTGAAATTGAACAAAACGGACAGAAAAAAGAATATTCTCCGCAGGAAATTTCTGCATTTGTTTTGCAGAAAATGAAAAAAACTGCAGAAGATTATCTTGGTGAACCAGTTACAGAAGCGGTTATTACAGTTCCAGCTTACTTTAACGACGCACAACGTCAGGCTACAAAAGATGCTGGTAAAATTGCCGGACTTGATGTAAAGCGAATTATTAACGAACCAACTGCTGCTGCTTTGGCATTTGGTTTTAAGCAAGATCAGAATAAAGAAAAAACTATTGCCGTTTACGACTTAGGTGGCGGTACATTTGATATTTCTATTCTTGAACTTGCAGACGGAGTTTTTGAAGTTAAGTCAACAAACGGCGATACTCACCTTGGTGGTGATGATTGGGACCGCGCTATTATAAACTGGTTGCTTAAAGAATTTAAAAATGACACTGGAATAGATTTGTCTGGCGACGCAATGGCTATGCAGCGACTTCGAGAAGCCGCAGAAAATGCTAAAATTCAGCTTTCTAGCCAAACTTCTACAGATATTAATCTTCCATTTATTACAGCAGACGCAACTGGACCAAAACATTTGCAAAAAACTTTAACACGTGCTCAGTTTGAACAAATGACAGAAGATTTGTTTGAAAGAACAAAAGAACCTTGTCGCAAAGCGTTAGCAGATGCTGGCATTTCTACAGATAAGATTGATGAAATTTTGCTTGTTGGTGGTTCTAGCCGAATGCCAAAAGTTCAGGAAATTGTAAAACAGATTTTCGGAAAAGAAGGTTCAAAAGCGGTAAACCCAGACGAAGCAGTTGCTATTGGTGCTGCAATTCAGGGTGGCGTTCTTAAAGGCGATGTAAAAGATATTCTTTTGCTTGATGTAACTCCACTTTCTTTGGGAATTGAAACAATGGGTGGCGTAATGACAAAACTTATTCCGCGAAACACAACAATTCCTACAAAAAAGAGCCAAGTATTCAGCACTGCGGCAGATGGACAAACTGCGGTTTCTATTCACGTACTTCAAGGTGAACGCGAAATGGCAGACCAAAACAGAACTTTGGGCAACTTTGACTTGGTTGGTATTCCGCCGGCTCCACGTGGAGTTCCACAGATTGAAGTAACATTTGATATTGATGCGAACGGAATTGTTCACGTTTCTGCAAAAGATTTGGGAACAGGAAAAGAGCAGCACATTCAAATTACTTCTTCTTCTGGACTTAGCGAAGACGAAATTAACCGAATGGTAAAAGATGCCGAAGCAAATGCTGCTGCCGATAAAGAAAAACGCGAAGCAGTAGATGCAAAGAACGAAGCAGATAGTTTGGTTTACCAGACAGAAAAAACTTTAAAAGAAGTTGGTGATAAGATTTCTGATGCAGAAAAACAAAAGATTAATGACGCTGTTGCTGCTTTGAAAAAAGCGATAGAAAGCAACAACACTTCTGACATCAAAGCAAAAACAGAAGAACTTAAACAAGCTTCTTACAAAATGGCAGAAGAAATGTACAAACAGCAAGGTGCTGCTGGTAATGCTGGTGCAGGCGCACAAAGTGCTGGTCCAGACGCAAGCGCAAATGCTGGCGCAGATTCTAATGCCGGAACAGATTCAAAGTTCAACAAAGGTAAAGCCGATGATGTAGACTTTGAAGTTCACGATGACAAATAAAGCAAATAAAAGCCATCTTGAATGAATAAAATTGCAAGGGCCGCAGCGAAGACCAAAATACAAACGGTTTTCGTTAAAGCCCTTGTAATTTTTACAAGGCGAATGATAATATAGACAAAATGTCATTGCGAGGCGCAGCCGAAGCAATCTATTACAAGGAAATAAGATATGGCAAAACGTGATTATTACGAAGTTTTGGGGCTTCAAAAAGGTGCAACAGAAGAAGAAATAAAAAAAGCGTACAGAAAACTTGCTATAAAATATCACCCAGATAGAAATCCTGGCGATAAAGAAGCGGAAGAAAAGTTCCGCGAAGCAACAGAAGCGTACGAAGTTCTTTCTGACGAAAAAAAGCGCCCATTATATGATCAATACGGTTTTGCTGGCGTAGATGGAATGGACCAAGGTGCTGGCGGAGCGCAATATTCGCACGCGTTCCACGATTTTAGCGACTTGTTTGGCGGAATGGGCGGCGGTTTTAGCGACATTTTTGACAATATTTTTGGTGGCTCTTCTTCGCGTACTTCTAGTCGCAGACGCTCTGGCCCAGCAGAAGGCGCAAGTCTTCGCTACGACTTAACAATTTCCTTTAAAGATGCGGTTTTCGGAACTAAAAGCGAAATACATTTTAAGCATAACGAAACTTGCGAATCGTGCCACGGAACAGGTTGCGAAGCTGGTGCTAGCAGAAAAACTTGCCCTACTTGTAACGGAATGGGCCAAATACGCAGAAACGCAGGATTTTTTGCTGTTCAGCAAACTTGCCCAGATTGTGGCGGTTCTGGTACAAAAATAGACAAACCTTGCCACGAATGTGGAGGTCGCGGAGTTGTAGAAAAAGCAAAACGAGTTTCGTTTACAATTCCTGCCGGCGTTGATGACGGAAAAAGAATATCGCTTCCAAAAATGGGCGACGCAGGCGCAAATGGAGGACCTGCCGGCGATTTGATTGTTGTTTTACACGTAGATAATCATCCATATTTTGAACGTGGCGGACAAGACTTGTATTGCGCAATTCCAGTTTCTTTTACGCAAGCAACTTTAGGCGCAAGCATTTCTATTACAACTTTGGACGGAAACAAAATAGATTTAAAAATTCCAGCAGGAACTTCTTCTGGAAAGCTTTTGAGAATTCGTGGCGAAGGCGTTCCATACACAGGAACAAGCAAACGTGGCGATTTGTACGTAAAAATAATTGTTAAAATTCCTCAGCGAATTTCTTCTTCGCAAAAAGATTTACTTACTCGCTATATGGAATTAGAAAATCCAAACGCAACGCCACAAATGTTGCCATTAAGCGAACTTGACGGTTAATACTTAAAGTTGTCATTATCAGGTCTAACATATTAAGTCAAATGTCGAGTTTTAATGTGTTAGCAAAAATGTACTTGCCTTTGGCGCACTTCGTGGACAGCAAGAACCCGAGCTTACGCCACGAACTCTGACGTCATCGTTCGTATGTGCAGATGTTTTTCAAATCGAAACCTCGCCTACGTACATTTTTTACTATTTACGAAGAAAACTCGACTTTTGACCTATTAGAATTTATAAAGATTGTCGGGTCAAGCCCGACAATGACATTTATTTTCTAAGCCTAGACATTAAACTTAAAGAAAAGTACATCGCCATCTTGAACTACGTAATCTTTTCCTTCTTGGCGATATTTTCCGGCTTCTTTTATTTTTTGTTCAGAACCGTATTTTCTTAAATCTTCTATTGAATACGCTTCGGCGCGAATAAATCCTTTTTCAAAATCTGAATGAATTACGCCAGCCGCTTTTGGCGCTGTGTCGCCCGCATGAATTGTCCAAGCTCTACATTCATCTGGTCCACCAGTAAAGAAAGTTTCTAATCCCATTAAGTGATACGCTTTTCGAGCAAGAACAGCAAGTCCACTTTCTTTTAATCCAACCGAATCCATAAATTCTTTTCTGTCGTTTGGATCTGTAATGTCTGCAAGATCTGCTTCGAATTTTCCGCAAATTACAACAACTTCGCTTTTTTCTTCGTCCGCAATTTTTTTAAGAACTTCAACATATTTGTTTGTTCCACTTGCAATAGAATCTTCGTCAACATTTGCAACGTACAAAGTTGGCTTCATTGTAAGCAAAAACATATCTTTTATAGCAATTTTTTCATCGTCAGTTAAATCTGCAAGACGAGCGCATTTTCCTTCTTGCAAAAGTGGCAAGATTTTTTCTACAGCAGAATTGAACGGAGCAAGTTGCTTTTCGGCTTCTTTTCCAAGAGCGCGAACAGATTTTACGTTTTTTTCTTGTCGTTTAGCAATAGTTTGCAAATCTGCCTGCGCAAGTTCAAAATTGATTGTAAGAACATCGCTTTCTGGGTCAACAGGTGCTTCTACTTTTGAATCTTCGCGTACGTGCATAATATCTGGATTGTCAAAACAACGAACGACATGAGCAATGCAAGCACATTCTCGAATATTTGCCAAAAACTGATTTCCTAATCCTTCTCCTTGGCTTGCACCTTTTATAAGACCAGCAATATCAACGAATTTTACAGATGCTGGAGTTTTCTTTTTTGGATTATTAACTGACGCTAAAAAATCAAGTCGTTCATCTGGCAAATCAACAATTCCAACATTTGGATCAATTGTACAAAACGGAAAATTTGCTGCTTCTGCTGGTGCAGCGGTTAATGCAGAAAAAATAGTAGATTTACCAACATTTGGTAATCCAACAATACCACAATCTAAAGACATAAATTCCTCTAAAATTTCAATCTATTCAAAAAATTATAGCATTTTAGAAAAGCAATAACAATCGCAAAGAAATTTTTAGTATTTTTTATTTTAAGTTGAAAAAATTATGGTAAAATAATTATGTA
>CAZJOU010000079.1:0-8671 GCA_964547685.1 uncultured Treponema sp.
AGTTTTATTCGCAAAAAAGCAAAGTTCACTATGATGATTTTTTATTGCTTTAAAACAAAAAAGACTTTCTCGTTCAGAAAGTCTTTTCTTTAGCGGGGGCAGGACTTGGGGTTCCAGTCGCGGCCTTCCTGTCCGCTTCTTTCACCCCGCCTTCGTTCGCTGTCGGTGGCATCCTCACGGTTTCGCAGGGGCTCAACCGAGATTCACTAAAATTGCTTCGTCACTCGCAATTTTCCGGCTTTCAGCCGTCGCTCACTACCTTTTCGCCTATCGGCGCGCTCACTTCGTTTCAAGTCCTGCCCAACACTTTTATTATTTTTTATTGCTTTAAAACAAAAAAGACTTTCTGCTTCCAGAAAGTCTTTTTTCTAGCGGGGGCAGGACTTGAACCTGCGGCCTCCGGGTTATGAGCCCGACGAGCTGCCAACTGCTCTACCCCGCGTCGTATGTTCAAGTATATTACATCTTTTAATCTATTTTTGTCAAGTATATTTTTTGTAAAATCTAAAAAAATCAAAAAAAGTTTTTTATATTTCATCGTTAAGTTCGGGCGTTACATCTATGTCTTCGGGAATTTCTTCTTTTATTTGAACATTTGGCTTTTGCGCCTTTGTTTTTGTTCTTCCAGATTTTTTCGGCTTTCTTTCTAAACTAGACGTAACAACCGTTTTATCTTCGGAAGAAGTAGATTTTTTTTCGCTAACTTTTTTAGTTTTATTTTCTTTCTTTGCAGAAACTTTTTTCGTTCCTTTTTTACTTTGATTTTTCAACTCGCGTTTTTTTCCAGATTTTTTTGCCACAGCCACAGATTTTCCACTTAAAAGTTTTTCTGCTCTAACTCTACATTCAATTATTGCAAACAAAATTGCAACAATCGCAAACCAATGAATAAAATTATTAAAATAAACAAAAAAATCAAAAATTCCATGACAAATAACAGCGTAAATAAAAGTCATAAAATCAATTTTTTTATTCCTAATTCCCCAAATAAAAATTCCGCAAAGACCAGAACAAAAAGCATGAATTAAATCTGAACTAAACATTCTTGCAAAAATAAGTCCGTACAAAAGATTTGCGCCAGACTGTTTTGCATTAGAAAGATGATTCAAAAAATAAATCATAGATTCAAAAGAAGCAAGGCAAAGTCCTAAAAGCAATGAAACTGCAAAAAACGACTTAAAATTAAGTTCTTTATGTGGAATAAATAAAATAAAAATCATTTTTAAAAGTTCTTCTAAAAGACCATTAAAAATCAAAGTTTTAAAAAAAAGTTGAACTAAATCAGAATAGTTTTCAAAAACAAATTCCGGAATCAATCCAAAAAGATAAAATTGCAAAAATTCAATAGGCAAAACTGCAATAAGACCAAAAAGGCTTGCAAAAAGTTCTGTAGAAAATTTTATTTTAAGAAAAAATTTAAAAGCAAAAAAGCAAACTAAAAAAGGTAAAAAATTTAAAAATAAAGCAAAATAAACATTCATTCCTTAAGAATAATTCATAAGGTGGACTTTTTCAATAAATCTGATATATTTACTTTATGCAAAAAAACAAAGCAATTATTTTAATGGGAATAAAACATTCTGGAAAATCAACGCAAGGACGACTTTTAGCAGAACACTTAAAATGCCCTTTTATTGACGTTGACGACGCAATTACAAAAATTTTTAAGAAAACTCCGCGCGAAATTTATTCAACTAGCGGAGCCGGCGGTTTTATGAATGCAGAAGAAGAAACTTGCAAAAAAATTGCCGAACTTTGCGCTAACAAACAAATTGTAATTTCCACAGGAGGCGGCATTTGCGACAATGCGCCAGCATTAAATTACTTACGACCTTTAGGAGATTTTATTTTTATAAATGTTAGCGAAGAAACCGCTTGTGCGCGAATCTTAAAAAAAGCAGAACAACTTTCCGACGGAACTTGGAAAAATCTTCCAGCTTACATTGCAAATAAAAATCCAGCAAACGAAAACGAAGTTCGAAAAATTTTTCACACTTTTTATGAAGAACGAACAGAAACTTACAAAAAGATTGCGGACAAAACTTTTTTTGCAACAGACGGCTCTAAGGAAGAAAACTTTAAAAAACTTGTTTCAGAAATATAAGATTCTAAAAAAGTTAGGAACCGCAATTACAACTTCCGCTTCCGCAACCGCCACAATCAGAGTCGCAACTTCCGCAGCCACCACCACAACCGCCACAGCCACTATTTAGGCTAGCAAGTTCTTCTTCGGTTGCTTCCTTTACGTCTTTTATTTCAATATCAAACGTAAGTTGTTTTCCGGCAAGTTCGTGATTTGCGTCTACCGTAATAGAATCATCAGAAATTTTTGTTACGCGAACAAGACAAACTTGTCCATCAGAAGTTGTCGCCTGAAATTTCATTCCAACTTCAATAGGCAAAGTCGGATCAAACTGTTCTTTTGGAACATCTACAACAAGTTTTTCGTTATAAGTTCCGTACGCTTCTTCTGGTTCTACAACTGCTTTAAATTTAAGTCCTGGCTCTTTTCCTTCTAGCATTGCTTCCAAACCAGGAATTAACTGACCATTTCCGTGAATATATTCCAACGGCTTTTCGCCAGAAGAATCAATTACTTTTCCGTCTTCGTCGTAAAGCGTATATAAAATAGAAACTTTCGTATTTTTTGCAATTCTCATCTTTTTTCCACCAAATTTAATAGTCCAAATGTTGACTTTAAGTGCAAAACAATAAAAATTGTCTGTGCGGAGCAGAAACCGGCTTTTGCGAACACTTTGAGGGCTGAGGTTGCGTAAGCAACCGATAAGATAAAATTCCTTACAGCCTCAACCGTGTGCAGCAAAAACGGATTTCTGCGGAAGCACAGATAATTTTGATGAATCAATTAAAAGTCTACATTTGCAATATATTTACCACATTCCGTAATTCATTTCGCCTTCCGCTAATTCAGGATTTGCATTATCTTGAATAACTTCGGTAATTTCTGGAACAGCGTCAATTATATAGCGTTCTACGCCCATTTTTAAAGTCATTGTAGCCATTGGGCAACTTCCGCACGCTCCGTGCAAGTTTAAATGCACACGATTTTGGTCATCAATGCTAACAAATTCCATATCGCCACCATCTGCCTGAAGTTGTGGACGGAACATTTCTATTGCTTCTTTTACTCTATCTTCAATATCTAAATCTGCCATAAAAAAAACCTCGCTATGTTTTAAATATACAAATAAAACATAACTAAAGTCGAGTTTTTTCTACTTCGTCGTGAAGTTCTTGTAAAATTTCCATAATTCCATCAATAGTTTTTTGTTTTGGATCTGGCTCGTCTGCAGGAAGCGCATTTAAAATAGAATTTCTGTATTCTTTACAATTCATCATTTTGTGAGCAGTAAGAATAACTTTATCTTTTGCAACAACATCTGCAAGCATATCATCAGATTTTTCCGGATTAATTCGTAAACAATTTCCATTTACCGCAACCGGAAGAACAATGTCAAATAAGCGCAAATAACTATCTATTTCGCGAAGTCCTTTCTTAGTTTCTGGATGTCCCGGTCGATAACGAGTTCCAGAAGGAAAAACCAAAATAATTTGTCCGCGCTTTTTACATTCGTCCATTGCACGCATTGCAGAAAGATTTATAGAGCGCGCTTTCTTTTCCTCTTCTTTTTTTTCTTCTTCTGTTTCGTTAGAATTTTCTACTTTATCAAGCGAACGAGTAGGATAAATTACAACACGAGTAAAACCTTCTGTCCAAACGCGAACCGCAGGACTTGCTTCATTCAACTTCATTCCTGCAACTGCAACAATTCGTTCAGAAAAATCTTTTGCCCAATCTTCACCCTGAATTTTTAAAAGATAAATTATTGCTGGCAAATCAAGATTTGTGTAATGTTCCATTAAAATAAGACCGCGCTTACCTTCTTTTGCAACGGCATTGTAAAATTCCTTAAAATTTGCAATATTTCCAAGTCCAGAACCAGGCAAAAAATTTTCGCGCAAAATCATGTCCATATATTTTGTTAAATCTTTGTTTGCTTCTTGGTAAACATTTGTGTTATCAATTTTTGCAGGAGCCTTAGAATACTGCATCATTTCCGCAAAATATTTTCCATAAACATCTTTTAAAGCCTGAGCCATATACGTTCCTCTTTTTTTATTGTATTTTTAATCTTAACTCTACAATTTTTTACTGTCAATTAATAACAAAATTTTAGAGGCAAATATAGTTTCGTACCCAAATTTCAATTTTTACTATAACTCAATAAAAATGTCTGTGCGGAGCAGAAACCGGCTTTTGCGAACACTTTGAGGGCTGAGGTTGCGTAGCAACCGGTAAGATAATGTTCCTTACAGCCTCAACCGTGTGCAGCAAAAACGGATTTCTGCGTAAGCACAGACATTTTTATTGTTTTGACTATAAAAATTTCAGAACATTTGCTAATATAAACGAAAATGAAAATCGAACATCTTATTTTTGACCTAGACAACACGCTTTATCCTTCTACAAGCAAAATGGATTCCGGAATTTCTAAAAGAATGATGGAATGTGTTATGAATTATTTTAATTGCTCTTACGAAAAAGCCGTAGAACTTCGCAAACAGCGCGTAGGAAATTTTTCCACAACTTTAGAATGGCTGCGTAGCGAAGGCTTAAAAGATGTAGAAGCATTTTTGTCGTACGTTCACCCACAAAACGAAGCAGACGAACTAGAAGAACAGCCAAAATTGCGCGAACTTTTAGAATCAATTAAAATTCCAAAAATAATTTGCACAAACGCGCCACGCGAACATGCCGAAAGAGTTTTAAACAAACTAAATGTTAGCGACCAGTTTTCTGCAATTTGCGACATTCGCGATTTTAACTTTAAAGGAAAACCGTATGCTTCTGCATTTAAGATTGCGATAAAAAAAGCGGGCGGAACAATAGAAAACACGCTATTTCTTGATGATATGCTAAAATACACAGATGGCTGGAAATCTTTAGGTGGAACAGCAATTTTGGTTGGAACTAAAAACGGTCACCACTTAAACGAAAACGCCGCCGCAAAAAACAAAGAACCTAGCGCACACAAAGGAAAAACGCTAAGAATAAAGTCTATTTACGAACTTCCAGAACTTTTAGAAAAAATAAATTTGTAAAAAGCTTAACTCGGAATGAAATCTCTCGTAATTTATAGATTATGGGAAATGTTGCGTCATTCCGAACTTGTTTCGGAATCCACGAAATAAAAAATTGTCAGTGCTTTCGCGGAAATCCGTTTTTGCTACACACGGTGCAGGCCGCATAGGAATACCATTGAACGGCTGCTTCGCAGCCCGGCCCTGCAAGTGTTCGCAAAAGCCGGTTTCCGCTACGCACTGACAATTTTTATTGTTTTTCAAAAAAAATACAGAACGTAAACTTTTCCCACAAATCCATAGATTTTAAGAATTTTCGTGTCATTCCCGTGCTTGACACGGGAATCTCCTGTAAGTAGATTGTCGGGTCAAGCCCGACAATGACGATTTTCTATAGATTCCTGTATCAAGCATAGGAATGCAACGCTGGATTAGTTACTTTTTAGAAAATAGCGAAACTATTGCATTCCATAAGCGCTTAAAAAAAAGCGCAATTCTTCGCCAAATGCTTGGATTTCTTAATTTTTCTAGGCGTTTGTAACCTTCCAAAAGTTCTTCGTTTGTAAATTCTTTGCGCTGGTTGTTTTCTTCTAGTTCCATTTCTAATTCTTCTACATCACTAAGATTATTTTGAACAACCGCATTTATATTTGTCCAGCCAAGTTGCTTCGCCGCTTGCAATCTGCGTTCACCAGCAATAAGTTCGTTTTTATTATTAATTGTAATTGGGTTTAAAAGTCCATAAGTGCGCAAACTTTCTTTAAGAGCCTCTAAATCTCCTAAATCTTTGCGCACTCGCTTTTTTATTTTAATATCGTTTATATTTACAAGCATTAACCCTATTCCATTAAATAATTGTAATCTGGCAAAGTTTCTGGTTCAGTTTGAACATTAGAATTGCTATTACTTTCGCTCTGATTAGAATTTACATCACCACCATTTAAAAAGTCAAGATTTAATTTTAATGGCGAAGTATCAAAATCAACAGTGCGTCTTTGCCCAGACTGATACATTTCATTTTTTAAGCGACTAATACTAATTGCAGACGAAGCAGCCGCTTTTCCGCCGTGAACAGGACAAATTTCTGTTGGTTGCGTTCCTTCTAAAATCCATTGCGTAGTTACGTGGCTTCCACATTCTGGCGTAGGAATTTTTCCACTAACAGAACAAACCGTAACTTGAACAACGCCATCGGCTGGTTTAGAAAAATCTTTTGCAGGTAATCCTCGATGAATTTCGCGCATATAATCGCCCCAAGCAAAACCAGCCAAAGTTGCGCCAGTAATTTTAAGACCAAGCGATTGCCCTGGTTTATCAAATCCAAACCAAAATGCAGAAGTATTGTATGGCGTAAAACCAACTGTCCAAGCGTCTGCCCAGTTTTGCGTTGTTCCTGTTTTTCCACCTGCGTGAATTGAATAACGTCTGCCTTTTTCGTCTTTATAATCAAATTTCCAACTTTGCGCGCTTAAAGTTCCAGGACCATTTACAGTATTTTCTAGCATTTTTTCCATAACAAATGCAGTTTGTGGCGAAAGAACTTGATATGCGTTACCTTTTGCTTGTTGCGCTTCGCGAATTTCGCGTTCTGGATTAAGAATTACGTTACCATTTCTATCTTCTACAGTTCTAATAGCCATTGGCGTAATTTCTTTTCCGCTAGAAGCAATTATAGAAAATGCGCGCGCCATTTCTATAGGACGCACAGAACAAACTCCAAGTCCAATAGGATAACCTGGAACAAATGCGCGACTTGGTAACTCTTCTTTAGAAATTCCTAAAAGAGTAACAGCGCGGTTAATTGCTGCATCAAAACCAATTCCGTCCAAAACTTTTAGCGAAGGAACGTTCATAGAACGACAAAGTGCATACCAAACAAGAACATCGCCTTCCCATTCGCCCTTAAAGTTTTGTGGAATATACGGTTTTCCGTCTGCTGTATGAAAAACAACTGGAGTGTCGGAAATTGCCGTAACCGGCGTAAATTTTTTAGAATCAATAGCTTCTGTATAATACAAAGGTTTAAAAGTTGAACCAGGCTGAAGTCTTGCCTGAACCGCTCTAATAAACTGATTTTCTTGGTCAAATTTTGAACCGCCAACCAAAGCCGTTATGTAGCCAGTTGTATTTTCCAAAGAAATCATTGTTCCTTCGATTGTAGTTTTTTCACTTTCTTTTTTAGCGTCCGCATTTGCTCTGTTTACAACGCTAACTTTTAAAGTGTCAATTCCTGTCATCATCGAAACAACATCAAGAATCGGGTTAATTTGATTTAAATATGCTGCATTTGCAATAACTTCGGCGCGTTGCTCACTAACTTTTATTGATGGAATATTAAAAACAAGCGAAAGAAGTTCCGTCATTGGAATATAAGTGCTAAACGCCATTCCAGAGCGAGAGTTATGTTCCGCTTGGTATCTTCTGTTTGCTTCTGGAATATATTTATCCATTACTTTTTGCGCTGCAAGTTGATGTTTTAAGTTTAAAGTTGTATTTACCGTAAATCCACTTGTATAAATATTTTGCGAACCATAAATTAAATTGCCAAGTTCGCGACGAACATATTCACTAAACCAAGGTGCTTTATCATCGCGCATCATATATGCAGAAGAACTTGTTCTTGTATAATCAAAATCGCTCCAAAAGTTATCAAAAGAATCTTGCGCTTCTTCTTCTGTTATGTAACCCAAATTTACCATGCTATTTAAAACGTCTTTTTGTCTATCCATTGCACGATTCGGATGGTCAAAAGGATTATAAAAAGCCGGATTAGAAAGTTGAATTACCAAAATTGCCGCTTCTGCCGGAGTAATTTCTTCTGCAGAATGGCCAAAATAATATTTAGAAGCCGCATTTACGCCGTAAGTTCCGCCACCAAAATAGATTTTATTTAAATAAAGTTCCAAAATTTCATTTTTAGAATAGTGGCGTTCCATTTGAATTGCCCACCACAATTCTTTTATTTTTCTTTTAATGGACATTTCTGTTCGGTCGCAATATAAAGTTCCGGCAATTTGTTGTGTTAAAGTTGAACCACCACCCAACGAACGACCAGTAAGTTTTCCTACAACAGCGCGTAAAACTGCCTTAAAGCTAAATCCGTGATGTTTGTAAAAAATTCTGTCTTCGCGCGTAAGCAAAGCGTCTATCATGTGTTGAGGAAGTTTATTTAAACTAATAATTTCGCGTTTTTCATCAGAAGAAAATTCTGTAATAAGTTCGCCATTAATATCTAAAAGTTTTGTTGGAAGCGCAGTTTCAAAAGATGTTATATATTCAGAGTTTTCTATATTTTTAGTTTCTGCAAGTCCAAAGCCTAATAAGCAACCCATTACAATGGAAGCAAGAAACAAAATGCCAAACCAAACATAAGTTGACGTACGAATTTTTGTCATTCTTTTATTGTAAGAAAAACCTTTAGATTCGTCAATAAAACAAAAAAAACAAAAAAGGCTCGGTTTAGAACCGAGCCATGCCCATCAGGCAACCGAGAGCATGGGTGGGAGGGGAAAATGCTCTCGGTACTTATATTATCGCCCACTATAGCAAAAATCTTGAATGTTTTTTT
>CAZJOU010000080.1:0-8635 GCA_964547685.1 uncultured Treponema sp.
AAAGCCCGTTACGAAAACCATTTGCGCTCAAAATACTAAAAATGTTATTGAGAATTTTCATTGAAAGCCCTTGCGTTTATCTTTATAATGTAAGTTATGTTTCGTTTATATGTTGAAAGAAAGCCTGGTTTTGAAAATGAGGCTAGAAATTATTTGTCTGAGATTAATAATTTTTTGGGAATTTCTAGTGTAACTGGAGTTCGTTATTTGAATCGTTATGATGTTGAAAATGTTGGTGAAGCGGTTGGTAAGGCTGCTGCTACTAGAATTTTTAGCGAACCTCAGAGCGATTTTGTTTTTTACGATAAGGTTGATGTTGCCGATGGCGATACTGTTATTGTTTGGGAATATTTACCGGGACAATATGATCAGCGGGCGGACAGTGCGGAACAATGTTTAAGTTTGCTTAGGGCGGATTTTGCGACAAATGCTAATGCTAGTGTTTTAAAAGAAGAACCACGAGTTCGTTGTGCAAAAATGGTTATTCTTAGTGGAAAAGTTTCTACTGATGATGTAAAAAAGATTGAAAATTATTTAATAAATCCGGTTGATAGTAGATTAACTGATGATAAAGAAATTCCTGAAACTTTAAAAATTAAGTCTGAAGTTCCGGCGGATATTCCTGTTGTGAAAGGTTTTATTGGCTGGAATGACAAAGATCTTGAAAATTACCGCAAAAAAATGGGCTTGGCAATGGACTTTGCGGATATTAAATTTTTGCAAAGTTATTTTGTTGGTGAAAAGCGCGATCCTACAGAAACTGAAATTAGAGTTTTGGACACTTATTGGTCTGATCATTGTAGACACACAACTTTTTTAACGGAACTTAAAGATATTAAAATTGAAGACGGACCTTATGCTTCGTTGTTTAAGAAATCGCTTAAAAATTATACTGATATGCGAACAGAAATGTATGCGGGCAGAACGGACAAGCCTGTTTGCTTAATGGATATGGCGGTTATTGGCATAAAATATCTTAAAAAGCACGGAAAACTTGATAATCTTGAAGTTAGCGAAGAAAATAATGCTTGTTCAATTTATATTGATGTTCATTATACGCACGATGAAAATGGTAAACCTTGCGACAAAAAAGAAACTTGGCTTTTAATGTTTAAAAACGAAACTCATAATCATCCGACAGAAATTGAACCTTTTGGTGGTGCGGCTACTTGCATTGGTGGCGCAATTCGCGACCCGCTTTCTGGGCGTTCTTGGGTTTACCAGTCAATGCGCGTAACTGGTGCGGCGGATCCTACTGTGCCGCTTAGCGAAACTAGAAAAGGTAAGCTTCCGCAAATTAAGATTTGTCGCGAAGCTGCGCAAGGTTTTTCTTCTTACGGAAATCAAATTGGTCTTACAACTGGGCAAGTAGAAGAACTTTATCATCCTGGATATTTGGCAAAGAGAATGGAACTTGGCGCGGTTGTAGCGGCGGCACCTGTTAATACTGTTATGCGCGAGCGACCAGAAGCTGGCGATGTTGTTATTCTTGTTGGTGGCGGAACTGGTCGCGACGGAATTGGTGGTGCAACTGGTTCTTCTAAAGTTCATACGGAAAAATCTGTTTCTACGGCTGCGGCAGAAGTTCAAAAAGGTAATGCTGTTGAAGAACGAAAAATTCAGCGTTTGTTTAGAAATAAAGATGTTAGTTTAATGATTCGCCGTTGTAACGATTTTGGTGCTGGTGGCGTTTCTGTTGCTATTGGCGAACTTGCGCCTGGTTTGGATATTGATTTGGATAAAGTTCCTAAAAAGTACGAAGGTTTGAACGGAACGGAACTTGCTATTTCGGAAAGTCAGGAGCGAATGGCGGTTGTTGTCCGCGCAAGTGATGCAGAAAAGTTTATTCGCGCTGCGGAAAAAGAAAATTTGCAGGCGGTTAAAGTTGCGGACGTTACAAATACAAATCGTCTTGTTATTAATTGGCGCGGAAAGAAAATTGTAGATTTGGGACGCGAATTTTTGGATGCGGCTGGCGCACACCACGAAGCAGTTGCTTTAATAGAAAGTCCAGCTAGTCAGGAAAAGTCGCCACTTTTAAATGCACTTGATTCTGTAAAAGCGGAACTTAATAAGCGCGAAGAACTTGGCGGCGAAGTGGCTTTGAAAAATGCTTGGAGAGCAAATCTTAGCGATTTGGCTTGTTGTTCGCAACGCGGACTTGGTGAACGTTTTGACGGTTCTATTGGCGCTTCTACAGTTTTGTTTCCTTATGGTGGAAAATATCAAAGTACGCCAGAAGCTGGAATGGTTGCAAAAATTCCGGTTGTTAGTCCGTTAGAAACTTCTACTGTAAGTATGATGGCGTTTGGTTTTGACCCGCGCGTTGGCGAATGGTCGCCTTGGCACGGAGCGCAAACTGCGGTTCTTTCGTCTTTGGCAAAAATTGCTTGTATGGGCGGAAAACCTGTTGATTGTCGTCTTTCGTTCCAAGAGTTTTTTGGTCGTGCGGTTAGCGAAAAAACTTGGGGTTATCCGGCGGCGGCTTTGCTTGGTTCTATTGACGCTCAAAACGCAATGGGAACTGCTAGCATTGGCGGAAAAGATTCTATGTCTGGAACTTTTGAAGAATTGAATGTTCCGCACACTTTAGTTTCTTTTGCGGTTACAAGCGATGACGTAAAAAATGTAACTAGTGGTTCATTTAAGAAAGCTGGCGATAATATTTATATTGTTACAGTTCCTTATTCAGCGGAACTTGCGCCTAATTTTGACATTTTTACAACTAATTCTAATAAACTTTACGAATTAAATGAGAACGGAAAAATTGCGGCAATGTATCCGGTTGGAGCGGGCGGAATTGCGGAAGCCGTTACAAAAATGGCTTTTGGAAACAGAATTGGAGCGAAAATTGACAATCTTCCGTTTAGCGCAACTGCTTATGGTTTTGACAAAATTAAAAAAGTAACGCCAAAAGATTTGTTTACGCCACTTTACGGTTCTATTATTGTTGAAGCAAATGATGAACTTGATTTAACTGGATTTGCGGAAAATTCTGTTTTTAAGTTGGGAACTACAACTGATGAGCAAGAAATTGAAGTTTGTGTTGATAATATTCCTGGCGTAAAAATTGATTTAGCGAATGCGGAATCTGTTTGGGAAGATAAACTTTCTAAAGTATTTCCGCCAGTTAGTGGAGCAGAAGTTCAAAATCCGTTGCCAGACTTTGCAACAAATATTCATAAGTCGCTTTCTGATATTCGTAAAAAGCCGGTTTTTGCAACAGCAAAAAGTAAGCCACGCGTTTTAATTCCTGTTTTTCCTGGAACAAACTGCGAATACGATATGGCGCGCGCTTTTAATTTGGCAGGCGCACAAACAAAAATTATTGTTTTAGCGAATAAAACTCCAGCGTTGCTAGAAGAATCATTAGCAAACTTTGAAAAAGAACTTAAAAATGCGCAAATTCTTGCTCTTTCTGGCGGTTTTAGCGCAGGCGACGAACCAGATGGTTCTGCTAAGTTTATTGCAAATTGTTTACGAGAAGGTCGCGTTTCTGAACAAATTATGAATCTTCTTAAAAAGCGCGATGGACTTGTTCTTGGCATTTGTAACGGATTCCAGGCTTTGGTTAAAACTGGACTTGCAATGTACGGAGAATTTCGCGATATGCAGCCAGATATGCCAACTTTGACTTACAATAAAATTGGTAGACACATTAGCCGAATTGTTAGAACGCGACTTGTAAGCGCAACAAGTCCTTGGGCAATGGACCCTACAGTTATTGATTCTAGAATTCATCTTGTTCCAATTAGTCATGGCGAAGGACGTTTTGTTGTTGACGAAAAAACTGCAAAACAACTTTTTGAAAACGGACAAGTGTTCAGTCAATATGTAGATGAATACGGAAATCCTGCAATAACAGAGCCAGATAATCCGAATGGTTCACTTTTTGCTATAGAAGGAATTACGAGCCCAGACGGACGAGTCCTTGGGAAAATGGGACATAGCGAAAGAACGATTGGAACGGACGCAAACGGCGCAAGTTTGGATTTAATAAAGAACGTTGCGGGAAATCCGCTAACAAACGAATACGAAAATAGTTGCGAAAATATTTTTGCAGCAGGAGTTAGATACTTTAAGTAGACTAAATTTAAAGTTTTTAGTGCGAAACAATAAAAATTGACTGTACGAAGTGAAAACCGGCTTTGCATACGTTTGTTGGTATGTGTGTTGAGCGCGAAGCGCGAAACTCACGGGCACCAACACCACGTAATGCAAAACGGATTTTCACGAAAGTACAGGCAATTTTGATGAACCAATTAAAACTTTATATTTAGTCTAAAGTAAACGAAAAAAAATAAGGATGGAAAAAATGAAAAAGTTAATGGTTGCGGTTTCTGTTATTGCCGCTTTGCTTTTTGTTTCTTGTGGAAAAAAACAAGATAAAAATGGTTGGTACACAAATTTTAATGATGCTAAAAAAGTTGCGGAATCAAAAGATAAAGCAATTTTGCTTTTTGTAAATTCTAATATGGATGCAAAAGGAAGCGAAAAAGGCGTAGAAGCCGTTCTTTCTAAAGAATTTGTTGATTCTGTAAACGATAAATATGTTTGCGTTCATTTTGATTTTACCGTAATTCCAGATATTATGGATAACGTTGACAAAGAAATTTCTAGTAAAGAACAAAAAGAACTAGAAAATAAACGTGCAGAATTAACTGAACAATTTAGAATTGCAGATCAATACGGAATTCAAACTACACCAGTTTTTAATATTCTTACAAAAGAAGGATATTACATTACAGAACCAGCGTGCGAATTTAGTTCTAGTTCTGTAGAAGGTTACGTTGGCGCAATTTTTGCAGAAGACGAAATTGTAGCGAATTATAAAGAACGTGTTGCTTCTTTAAAAAAAGGTTCAAAATTAGAACAAGTTAAGGCAATAGATTCTTTGTACAAAGATGCAGCAGAAATTCATCGTGTTGCAATGTACGATTTAGTAAAAAAAGTAATTTCGCTTGATTTTAAAAATGAATCTGGACTTTTAGGTTACTATTATTTTCAACTTGCAAATTTAGACGCTTACAACAAAATTGTAAAAGATAACGATTTTGAAGGCGCAGAAAAAATTTACGTAAAATACGCAGAAAACGAATTTATTGAACCAGAAGATGCGCAAACTTTGTATTATATGGCTGCTAGAGTTTATTCTAGACTTCCGAACGCAAAAATAGAAGAACTTGCTAATTTGGTAGAAAAATCTTTGGAAAAAGCACCAGAAAGCGAAGTTGCTGGCGATATTAAACAAATTCTTGATTCTGTAAATAAAACAATAGAAGAGCAAAATGCAGCAAATACAGCGAACTCTACAGATTCTGCTAATTCTGCTGCGGAAAATGCAGAAAATAGCGACAGCAAAGCGGAATAAACTAGATTTTGAGTACTTTAGAACTTATTGGGCTACTTGCTGCGTCTGTTGCCCTTGTTACATTATCAATGCTCTTTAGTGTTTCTGAAAGCGCTTTTCTTTCTATGAACAAATTGCGTTTGCTAATTCTTAGAAAGAAAAAAGATAAAAAAGCGTTGCGAGCAAGTCGACTTTTGGAAAACAAAGAGCTTTTGATTAATACTTTGCTTATTGCAAATGACCTTGTAAATATTCTTTTAAGTTCTATTATTACCGCGGTTGCAATGCAACTTTTTGGTAGCAAAGGCGTTGGAATTGCAACGTTTGTTGTAACGCTAGCACTTTTAATTTTTGGCGAAATTACGCCAAAAGCAATTTCTACGCGAAAACCAGATGGAATTGCGTATGGACTTTCGCTATTTGTAGATATAATTGTTCATATTTTGCGTCCGGTTGTTATTCTTTTTACCGCATTTAGTCGTCTTGTGCTAAAAATTCGTGGAATTAGCGTAGAAAAACCAGAACAAACTTATTCAGAAGAAGATATAAAATCGTTTATAGAAGTTGGCGAAGAAACTGGCGTTTTGGAAAATGGCGAAAAGAATATGATGAATTCTGTTTTTAAGTTTTCTGATATTACTGCGGCAGAAATTATGGTTCCGCGAACTTCTATTGTTCGCTTAAAAGATACAGCAACTTATTTTGAAGTAATAGAAAAAGCGCAAAAAACTAAATTTTCAAGGTTTCCTGTTTATAAAAAAAATATTGATGATATTGTTGGCATTATTTACTTAAAAGATTTGCTAAAAACAACTCCAGCAGAATTTAAAATGACAGAAGTTATGCGTCCGCCACTTTTTATTCCTGGAACGCGAAAAATAACGTCTGTTGTTCAAGTAATGCAAGAAAATAAGCAGTCAATGGCAATAATAATTGACGAATATTCTGGAACTGATGGGCTAATAACTCAATCTGATATTCATAGGGAAATTTTTGGAACTACTGGCAAAAAAATTCCAATTCAAGATGAAAATAATTTGGAATCGCTAAAAGATAAAACGTCTTTTATTGTAGAAGGTTCTACTCTTTTGGTAGATTTAAAAATCTATTTTGGAATAAAACTTGAATCAAATATAAACGACACGCTTGGCGGTTGGATTACAGAAAAATTAGACAGAATTCCTATTGTTGGCGATTTTGTAGAAGATTCTGGAATTGTTTATTCTGTTGCTGGAATGGAAAAACATAGAATTACGCAAGTTAAAATAGAAAGAAAAATTTCTGAATCTGAAAAAGACGAAAAAGAAGAGGCTAAAAATGATTAAAAATATTATTTTTGTCTTTATTCTTTTGCTTATTGTTTGGCTAATTGCATTTTTTGCTGGTTCGGAAACTGCGTATCTTTCTATTACAAAAATAAAGTTGCGACAAATGGTTCGTGACGGCAAAAAAAATGCAAAAGTTGCGGCAAAATTACGAAAAAACGTAGACGAACTTTTAACTGTAATTTTAATTGGCATAAACTTTATGAATACGCTTGGTTCTTCTATTGCAACGGCGCTTGCTGTTTCTTTAGTTGGAAATTCTGGTGTTGGAATTGCAACAATAAGTTTTACTTTTCTTTCTGTAATTTTTGGCGAAATTATTCCAAAAACTGTTTCTGGGCGTTACGTAGAAGAAACTGTTTGCGGGCACGCAGTTCCACTTTTAATTTTGGAAAAAGTCTTTTTTCCTATTGTTTGGATTTTTAGCGCAATTTCTAAAGGAACGGCTTATTTAGCAAAAAATTTATTAAAAGACGATGCTCCTCTTGTTACAGAAGAAGAATTGCACACTTTGCTTGATGTTGGTGCAGCGGAAGGAACTTTGGAAGCATCTGAAAAAACGATGCTAGATAAAATTTTTAGTTTTAATGATTTAACTGTTCACGACATAATGAAACATCGTTCGCTTGTAAAATCTGTTTGTGTTAGCGACAGTCGCGAAAAAGTTGTAGAAATGTTTGTAAAAACTGGGCTTTCTATGCTTCCAGTTTACGAAAATGACAAAGATTCTATTGTTGGCGTAATTCATTATAAATCTGTGTTGCTTGGAACAGAAAAAAATATTGGCGAAAACTATGCGGAAAGAATAATGAAAAGCGTTTTGTTTGTTCCAGAAACTTTTACGGCTTTGGAATTGCTTTCTAAGTTTAAAAAAGAAGGAACAGAGTTTGCTGTTGCGTTAAACGAGCAAGGACTTATGGCCGGAATTGTAACTGTGGACGATGTTCAGCGAGTTGTTTTTGGTAGAATGACCGACGATGATAAATCTAAAGTTCCGGCAGAAGAGCGAATAAAACTTGTAAATGCAAACGAATTTATTGTTCCTGGCGATATGAAGCTTAGCGATGTAAACGATATTTTTAAGTTGAATCTTGAATCTGAAGAATATATGACGCTTGGCGGTTGGCTTTTAGAAAAATTTGGATATTTGCCTTCTACTGGAGAAATTTTTAGATGGAATAATTGCTTATTCTTTGTAGAAGACCAAGCGCAAAGGCGCATTTTGCAAGTTAGAATTAAGTTTGTAAAGTCTAAAAAATATTAAACTTATAGGAAAGCGAAATGTTAAGGTAATGCGCGCCAATTCCGCCGTCAATTATAGAACTTTTACTTGATTTTTGAAATTTTTCTTCACTTGAATATTTTTGATAATCATCGCCACGAAGAATGCGCATATAAACATAATCTGCACCTAAACAAATAGAATTTCGCTTATTAAAATTGTAAAAAAAGCTTAAATTCCAATTAAAATAACCACAAAATGCCGAGATTACGTCTAGATAATCTTCTCCTGTTAGTATGTGATTGTCTGTGGATTCTGAATATAAATATGGCGAAAACTTAAAGCCAGCAGAAATGCCAAAATTGGTAAAGAATTCTGCTTGTAAATTAAGACCTGTCCAAAAAACAAAATTTATTCGTTTGTAAGAAATTACATTGCCGTAGAAATCTTCTGAATATTGATTTTTTTCGTCATTCCATTCAGCATAATAACCATTATTAACATAAAATTTCCCATCTGTACCTTTTCCGTACCAACAAGTTCCGTCTTCACCATTGAACTTAAAATTTTCGTACTGAAAACCTAAAAATGGTTTTATATTAGCATTAAAGTTATTAAGTTTTGCAACAGAAAAATCGTAACCAACATTTATATTAAAAGAAAAATCGTGGTCTAAATAATTGTCGCTTTCGGAATAATTGGTTTTATAATTTTCTGTTTTTTTTGAATTTTCAAGAG
>CAZJOU010000081.1:0-8617 GCA_964547685.1 uncultured Treponema sp.
TGTTCTGTTCTGTTCTGTTCTGTTCTGTTCTGTTCTGTTCTGTTCTGTTCTGTTCAAGATTATGAATCCCCGTTTTTCTGTGTCAAGTGTTTTTTGCTTTTTTTGCAGAAAATATTGTTCTGCAAATCTTTTTCACTTGAGCATAAGTATAAGTCAGAAAATTCCATAATGCAAGGAGTTTTGGAAAAAATCCTACATTCTTTGTTGATTAATTTTTCGCCAATAGTTTTTCTTAAAAAGTTGTTTTGAAGAAAAGAATTCTGCTTCTGATTTGGAAAATTGTCCAATATCAATTTTTGCTTTGATATGTTCTAAAGTGCAAATAAGATCTGCAACTTGAAATAATTTGTAATCTATAGGACTAATTTTACGCACTTCAACATTCGCAAACATACTATTGAATAAGATGTTAAGAATACGTTTTAAAGGTTTTTGTCCATTGTCATAATAAATTATGATTTTATCGAATGAGTGCCAATAATCAAAATTGTTTTGAAGTTTGTTTTTAATTTCTTTTGTAATTTTTGCTTCAAGAACATCAGAGTCAGAGCATTCAGATTTTCGTACTTCTGCTGTAAAGAATTTAATTGGACATTTTCTTGCAAATCTAAAAATCAAATTAAAAAGTTTTCTACGATGCTCCATGTTAAGAAATTTATAATCGCCTTCTCTACGAATTAATGGAGCAGTATGCATTGCGTGATGTGGAAAACCTAAAGATGCAAGATAATATTCAAGTCCATCTATGTCTGATTGAATTGATTTTGCTTGTTCATGTACAATAACAGAAACAATATAGAATGGAGCATTTGATTCATAACTACCAAAATCACCAACTTCATCTATAAAACAACTTAAAACTTTCTCTGACAAAATAAAACATTCTCCACTTAAAAAACATTTTTAAATAAAAAATGGCGCGGGATCCCCACGCCGTGTCGGTGGACCAAGATCTTTCGACCAGCCCGAATGATTATTATAAATATTCTATTTAGTTTGTCAAGAGATAAACAAAACTCTCATAATTTCGAATGTAAGTGTCTTTTTTTTGTCTGTAAAGCATTTTTCGTTCCTTGTTTTATGTGGTCATAATTTTATTTCTTCATCGTTAAAATCTTTGTTTATAACTTCCGTCTCGATGGGACAATCTGAAAGAAGTATTGTATAAAAATCAGAAGAAAATTGATTACTTAAAAAACAATACCGCAGGAATACAATAAGTTTTGGACGAATTGATTTTCCTCCCGTTTGTTTTTCTAAATCATAATAAAAACATTTCTCGTGTGTATCTTCTTTTTCCTGAATAACATAAAGAACATTTTCAATAAACTCTTTATCAACATCATAAAAATCACTAAAAAGTTTGGCTTCCTCGTCATCGTCAAAATACGGATAGCAATCTTTTGCAACAGAATAAATATAACCTTGCGAATATAAAGATTGTGAGTCGCCCTGCAATTTGTAAAACTGCAAAACAGAACGTTTCATACTGTAATATTGAGCCTTTAATGTTTCTTCTTGCATATTTCCTCTTTTTTTTGTCATACTGAACCAAGAAACAAGTTTCTTATTCAGCATCTATTTCTGTGATTGCTTACGCGCACTTCGTGGACGACTTTGCTCAACCACCGCAATTTTCTTTCTTTAATATTTTATCTCTCCGTTCTGCAAACTTTTTAAGCAGATGCACGTAATCGCAATAAGTTTTATCAAGTTTATAAAGTTCGCCGTGGTTTGCGTTCAAATGCGGATTCGGGCAGAATGTGCAGAAATCACTTGCCGTGCAAGAGACACATTCTGGAATATCGCCAGCCTTTATATTTCTTACTTTCTTCAAAAGTAAAGCGTTTGTAAAAACAGTTTATGCCTTAAAAAGCGTTTTGTCAAATTTTAAACACTTAAAAAAGTATAATCAAAGAATGGGATTTTCAGAAAATCTTAGAGAACTTCTCGATTACAAAGACATAGAACTAAAAGAACTTTCCGCAGGAACAGGAATAAGCAAAAACACGCTTGACAATTATCTTTCCGGACAAAAATCGCTTCCGAATGTGGAAAACGGAGTAAAAATCGCTCGATTTCTTGGCGTTTCTGTGGAATATCTGGTTTGCGGAAGTGATAATTTTGTTTCTATTGAACCACTAGAAAATGTCGTGAACAATTTAAAAAAACTTAAAAAAGCGGATTATATTTCCGTATCGAACATAATAAAATCCCTTGCGAAAAGATAAACTAATTTCGTGATTGCTTGCGCGCACTTCGTAGATGCTAGGTGGTTTCGATAAACTCAACCACCAGAAGTGCGAATGCGTTAGGCAATGGAACAGTTTTGCCGTAGGCAAAAGGCGAGCGAAGCGAGACCGAGCGTTAGCGGGCTGTGGAACTGCCGACCTGAACGAAGTGAAGGGAACGCCCAAATTTTTAATACTTATAAAACCCTTCTCCACTGGAAACGCCTAATTTGCCTTCGTCGATGTAGTTTTTTAGAAGTTCGGAGATTTTCTTAAAGTTGTAAGGCGCAATGAACGACGGAACTTTTACGTACATTTGAACAATATTATACGCGGTTTTTAGGCCTACAACATCAAGAATTTTGAACGGACCTTTTGGTGCGCCTGTTCCAAGAACCCAAGCGTTATCGATGCTTTGCGCGTCCGAAACTCCGGTTGCAAGCAAATCTAGCGCAGAAAACAAAAATGGAACAAGCATTGAGTTAAGCAAATAGCCGGCTTTTTCTTTTCTAACCGGAAGCGGAACCATTTTTATTTGTTTTGCGAATTCAACAACGGCTTCAAAATATTCTGGTTTTGTTTTGCTTTGCGCCATAATTTCGGCAGTGTTGTTAAAATAAATTTCGTTTGCAAAATGAAGCGCTAAAAATCGTTCTGCACAACCTGTAAACTTTGCAAGTTTAGAAGGAAGAAGCGTAGACGAGTTTGTTGCAAGTATTGTTTTTGCTTCGATAAACGGCGAAAGTTTTTTGTAAAATGCTTCTTTTTGCTTTAAATCTTCGCTCATCGATTCAATTATTAAATCTGCATCTTTTACGGCTTTTTCCAAGTCAAGTTCAATTTTTAAGTTTTTCGCAGCGTCGCTAACTTTTTTAAGATATTCATCTTTATTGAATGTGTTTGCTTCCGAAACATCTGCAATTCCGCGTGCCCAAACCGAAACGGATTTTCCTTCGTCCGTTGCCATTTTATTAATGCGTTCAATGTATGCGTTTTTTACTGCTTCTAACTTTGGTTTTGTACGGCCAATGCTACTTTCGCTACGCAACCAAATTGTAACGTCAAATTCACAAAACGCTGACTGAAAAGCAATTTGGCTTCCTAAAACGCCACCGCCAGCAACAACTATTTTTTTCATATAAAACTCCTGTTTGTTTGAACAATCTTACACGATTAAACTTGTTTCAAAAATATTTAACATGTCATTGTCGGACTTGATCCGGCAATCTAATTCCTTATAATACATAGAATTTACTAAAAATAGATTCCCGTGTCGAGCACGGGAATGACATTTGTCTAGTACAGTAATGATATTCTGCAACTTTTGAAACTGCCTCATTTATACTCCTTACTTTTTAAACTGATTTTTTAAAATATCGCCGAACTCTTCTATGTAGTAGCCAGAATTGTCGGTTTTCCAAAACGCGCAATATTTTCGTGAAACTTGTTTTCCGCCCCGAAAAAGCGGCACAAGCGTAATTGCGCTGTCAAAATAATTTTCCGGGTTGATTCCTTCCACTGGCATAACTCCATTTCCTGCAGCAACTAAAAGACGCGCTTCCTGCATATTTTTCGCAAACACAAATCCGCTTGTAAAACCAAGAATGTCGCTATAAAAAGTTGACTCGCTTTTTTCGTTCGCTTCGTCCGCAACAACAACGCAAGGAATAGTTTTTAGCTCTTCTGTAGTAAGACTTTTTTGTTTTGAAAGCGGATTTGACGATGCGATTTGCACAAAAGTTTTTGTTTCGCAAAGTTCTAGATTTACGTACTTGTCGGAAAATGCGCGACGCTGGTCGTTCAAAACCAAGTCGCACGTCTCATTTTTTAAGGCTTCGTACAAACTTTCGTGCGTTCCGTTTACAATCTGCATTTTGATTTTTGGATATTTCGATGCAAACTCCGCAACCGCATTCTGAAATTCCGCTCCGCCGTAACTTGCCAAATATCCAAGTTTCAGGATAAATCCGTCATCATGCCCCGCGCGGATTGTGTCTTGCCGCATACGTTCAATGTCGGAAAGAATTATAAGCGAATTGCGATAAAAAACTTCGCCCGCTTTTGTGGGCGAAAAAGTGCGGTTGTGCCGGTCTAAAAGATAAACTCCAAGTTCTGCCTCGAGCGATTTTATTTGCTGACTAATTGCGCTCTGCGTAATATTGCAAAGTTCCGCCGCTTTGGAAAAACTTTGCGTTTCAATGATTGTTTTAAAATATTCGATTTGGGTTAAAAGCATAGGGTTATTGTAACACAAAACAGATTCCGAAACGAGTTTTGAATGACAAAATCTTGATGTTGATTAAACTAATTTAAAAAGCGCGATTTCTATAAAAAAATAACCACCATTACTAATCCGTTTTTGTGCTATAATAAAAGAAATTTATTACTTTTCGAGGTCGTTATGAAAAAATCACTTTCTTCTATGCTAATTGTTTGCACTTTGGTTTTGTGTGGAACTTTTTTTAGTTGCAATAAAAACGCTAGTTCAAAAAGTTCTAACGTTTCTGAAATTATAAAAGACATTCCGACTGTTCAATTCTTTTTGCAAGATAAAATTCCAGAGCAAGACTTAAACGCAATTTTGGAATCTGGAATTAACGCTCAAAGCGGAATGAATGGTCAGCCGTGGCATTTTTCTGTTGTAAAGAACAAGGAAATTCAAAAGCAAGTTGCAGATGAACTTCGTTCATTTATGCCAAAAGATTTGCCAGAAAACGTAAAAGCAAAAGCAGGATTCGATGGCGCTCCAGTTGCAATTATTGTAAGCGGAAAAGACAATTCTGATTTTGACGTAGCTCTTGCAACGCAGGCAATGGTTTTTGAGGCGGCAACGTTAGGTTATGGAACGAAAATTATTGCGTCTCCAAACATTGTTTTTCATGGCGCAAACAAAGCGGAATATAAAAAAATCTTTCAAATTCCAGATGATATGAACACAATTGCAGTTTTGCTTGTTGGAAAAACCGACAAAACGCAAGACGCAATTTCCGCTGCAACAACTAGAAAATCTTACGAAGAAGTTGTAAGTGTTATAGAATAAAAGCCAGAAAAGAAGGAAAATTATGAACGAAGTATTAAAAACATTAAAAGAGCGACGTTCTGTTCGCAAGTTTACGGACAAAATGCCGGAAAAATCTTTGATTGAACAAGTTGTAGAAGCCGGACTTTACGCGCCAAGCGGAAACGGAAAGCAAGACACAAAAATCATTGTTGTAACCGACAAAAAAATACGTGACAAAATTTCCGAAATGAACTGCAGAATCGGCGGCTGGGAAAAAGGTTTTGATCCATTTTACGGCGCGCCAGTAATTTTAATTGTTCTTGCCAACAAAAACGAAAAAAATCACGTTTACGACGGAAGTCTTACAATGGGAAACTTAATGAACGCCGCATATTCCGTAGGACTAGGAAGCATTTGGATTCATCGTGCAAAAGAAGAATTTGAAAGCGACGAAGGAAAAGAAATTTTACGTCGGCTTGGAATAGAAGGTGAATGGGAAGGAATTGGTCATTGCGCGTTAGGTTACGCAGACGGAAAAGTTCCTGAAGCCGCACCAAGAAAAGCAAACAGAGTTTATTATATTGAATAACATTTGACTCTGTTTGACATTTCAACTGAACCTAAATCTTTATTTAAGATTCCTTTTTGCCCAAGTTTCTACCGCACTTTTTGAACTTGCCGCATCCGCTCCGTGAATAGCAAGTCCTTCGCCAACAGTTGCGCCTTTGCAATGTTTTTTTAATGCCGCAGAACTTCCCGCAAGTCCGCTACCTTCATGTGTCATAATAGGAAAAACTTTTTTGCCAGAAAAATCTAATTTGTCTAGTTGCGAAAAAATAGCGCAAGGAAAAGTTCCCCACCAGCAAGGTCCAGCAACTACAATGTTTTCATATTGCGAAATGTCAGAAAGATATTTTTTAAGTTCTGGACGAGCGTTATTTCTAAGTTCGTCTTTTGCTTCTTCTGTACAAGTCATATAATCTTCAGAATAATTTTTTACAGTTTCAACTTTGAATAAATCCGCGCCAACCGCATCCTTTATAAATTCTGCAACAATCTCTGTGTTTCCTTTTAAAAGAGAGCGAATTGCGCCATTTACGTAATTTTGTCCTTTTCTAGAATAATAAATTACAAGTGTTTTTGCCATTTTAGTTTCCTCGTATATAATTTTATTAGATTTCTTTCTGTTCGGCTGGATTCTGCATCTTGATGACTTTCGCAGGAACGCCAACTGCAACGCCGTAGTCAGGAATGTCTTTTGTTACAACTGCACCTGCACCAACAACGGCGTATTTTCCAATCGTAACGCCCGGGCAAATTGTTACGTTCATTCCAATCCAAGCGTTCTTTTTAATTGTAACTTTGCCATAAGTATAGATTGTGTGGCGGTTATTAAAGTCGTGATTGATTGTTGCAATTCGGCAACCCGGTGCAACAGAAACTCCGTCTTCAAATTCAATTCCGCCAGAAGCCGATAAAATTGCCGAATGATTGATGAATACGTTTTTTCCGAACTTTACGCGGTTTCCAAAATCACAAATAAAAGGTGTTAAAATTCGCACGTCGTCTAGTTTGCGACCAAAAAGTTCTTCCAAATCTTGAACATAACTTTCGTCATTCGGAAGTTTTGCATTCGCTTTTGCGCAAAGCGTACGAGCGCGCATCATTTCGTTAACCGCTTCCATAAAGTAACTTTCGCGAACATCAGTTGGTCCGCCCTTATCCATAAGTTCGTAAACATAGCCAGGTTTGTATTCCATTTTTTGCCTCCGTGTCTCTGTTTTCCGTCATTCCGAACTCAATTCGGAATCTACTTTAATTTTCAAGCAGACCCTGAATCAAGTTCAGGGTGACGCTTTTTAAAAATTGTCATTGTCGGGCTTGTTCCGACAATCTACTTTTATGATTAGATGATAACTTTGCGCGCGGATAAAATCGATTCAAATTTTTTGCGGAAATTGATAAGTTTGACTAATAAGTTTAAAATATTTTTTTTCCACCATTCTATGCCATTTTGTTGTGCTATAATATAATCAATTCTTTTTTATGGAGATTTTATGCAACTTCAAATTCTTATTCTATTTTCTGCGGTTATTTTTTTTATTTTGATTGGAATTATTCTTTCAATCGTGCTTTTGGCAAAAGTCAGCAAATCTGATTCTGGTTCGCTTTCGGAGCGGCTTGGAAAATATGAAAATAAACTTGATTCTTACGAAAAAAACTTAAAAGACGAATTTGCACGAAACCGAAAAGAAACTTCGGAATCTAATATGAATGCGCGAAAAGAAAACACGCAAACGCTTATGAGTTTTCAAAACTCTGTAAATTCAAAGTTGGACACGCTTACAAAAAATACAAACGAATCTTTAACTTCAAACCTTACAAAATTTATGCAAACGCTTTCTGGTCAAATTGATTCTTTAACAAAGCGAACGCAAGAAACTTTGAACACGCAGCAAGAAAAAGTGCAAAACAGTCTAAAATCAATTCAAGATTCAAATGAAAAAAAACTAGAAGAAATGCGTGTTACTGTAGACGAAAAACTTCAGTCAACTTTGGAAAAACGACTTACCGGCTCTTTTGAAATTGTTACAAAACAACTAGAGGCAGTTCAAAAAGGACTTGGCGAAATGCAGAATCTTGCAAGCGATGTCGGCGGATTAAAACGCGCGCTTACAAACGTCAAAACTGCCGGCGGAATGGGCGAAGTTCAGCTGGAAGCGCTTTTAAGCCAAATTCTTTCGCCTGAACAATTTGTAAAAAATGCGCATCCAAATCCGAATAACAGCGCAAAAGTTGTAGAGTTCGCTGTAAAAATTCCGTCTAAAACAACAGATGGCGAATTTATTCTTCTTCCAATCGATTCAAAATATCCAGCGGCAGTTTGGGACAAACTTAGTCTTGCTTACGAAAAAGCAGAAAAAGACGAAATAGAAACGCAAAAAAAAGCACTTGTTACAGACATTAAAAAAATGGCAAAAGATATTAAAGAAAAATACATCGAGGTTCCGTTTACAACAGATTTTGGCTTAATGTTCTTGCCTTTTGAGGGATTGTTTGCCGAAGTTATGCGAGTTCCGGGACTTTTTCAGCAAATTCAGGAAGAATACAAAGTTACAATCGCAGGACCAACAACTCTTGGCGCATTTTTAAACAGTTTGCAAATGGGATTTAGAACGCTTGCGATTCAAAAAGAAACATCAAAAGTGTGGGATTTACTTGGCTCTGTAAAAACTGAATTCGGAAAGTTCGGCGACGTTTTAGCCGCAACCAAAAAGAAACTAGAAGCCGCACATTCCGAAATAGAACGCGCCGAAACAAGAAGCCGCGTAATAGAAAAGAAACTAACCAAAGTAGACATTTTGCCTTCGCCCGAAAACGAAAG
>CAZJOU010000082.1:0-8609 GCA_964547685.1 uncultured Treponema sp.
GATTGTCGCTGTACGGATTGTCAGAAGTGTCGCCGCCGATGTAGTAATCAAGGAAAACTCTTGGTTCGCCACCAAATGAACTGTATTCAGGGTCGTGAAGCTCGATGTTCACCGCACCTACGTCAATCAATGCAGGTCCGTTCCAGTCTTTTTTGTTTATAAGCTCTTCTTTCTTTTTGTTGAAATCATCTTCTGTGAATCTTTCCCAGCTGAAGTCAAGTTTGTTTTCTGTATTTTCCATAATAATTCCTTTGCTTAATATTTTTTTTATCTTTCTATTTCATAATTTGTTAGTTTTTGATGATTTGATGTTGTTTTTATGCCATTATAGATAGCCTTTTTAAGCGTAATATCTGGATTTGTTTGCTTTGCTTTCCATGTTCCTAAAAAATATTGTCCGTCTTTAGACTTAAAAAAATCGGCTATGCCATTATTCACTTTGTTATAAGCATCTTTTCCATAAGAAGAATTATAATTTTGAATAGCCTTATCTATGGTTTGTTTTTCAACAGATGTTACTACTCCATCTCGCTTTGCTTCTTCTTGTAAAGTCATAATATTAAACATATCATTTACAGCACCCATATTAGGTTCCTGACTCTTATTGAAAAGCGAATGACCTTGTGCAAAAGTACTTACACCCATAGAGAACATAACAGCACAAATAGCCGCTTTCTTAATAATTTTCTTTTTAGTTTCTGAATTTATTGTCTTTTTCATAATCATCTTCCCCTATCGTAATCCTTGTTTTTTTAAACAGTTTGCTTAATTTCTTTTTTCGGATTTATATTTTTATTAAGGAAATCGACAAGCGAATCCTTCCCTTTTATTTCCGCTTTGGAAAATTCATCGCGAAGAAGTTTCTTGCTAGATTCATCAAGGTTTTTAATAAGGTTTGTAGACTGAAGAAGAATGTTTTTTACAGATTTGTCGCTTCCGCAGTTGCTTTCAATTTTCTGAATAAAATCTTCAAGGGTAATTTCTTTTTGAGCGATTGATTTCGCCAAATTCAAAGAATCGTGCATTTCGTAGTTCTGTCCGACTTTTTCGATATAAAGATTTCCGTCTTTTACATCTTGAATTGATTCTTCTTTTGGCTGCCATCTGCCGTCTTTCATTTCAAGATAAGGCATTTGTGGAACTTGACAGATTTCAATAAGCCTTTTATCATATTTTTTAGAAAGGGATTCTGTTGAATTCTCCCGACTCATGCGTTGGGTTAAGATTTCGACAAGTTTCCCTTTTTCTATTTCAGACAAACGCTGGTCATAATAGTGATTTCCATCTTTATCTGTGGCTATCACAGATTTTGCGGTATAGTCTGTTCCATCTATATTGATTCCACTTGCAAAGTATGAATATTTTTCAATTCTAGGATTTCTTTGCGTGTCTTCGTTTTTTATATCTTCAATCCAGATTGCATTTTTTATGATGTCTCCGATTTTCATCATAGCCTCAATGTGTCCTTTCTGTGAAAGATGATGGCTGTAAATTTCAGAGATATTTCTCATGCTTAATTGAATTTTTTCGTTTTGGTCTATATTGAAATAAAAACCTTTCTGCTCATATCCGATGTCTCGTGCATAAAGTTTAAGAACTTTCAAATTGCCTTTTTCTCTTGCTTCAGAAACTTCCTCTGAAAAATCATCGCCTGAAATAATAATTTTTCCATCAGAAACAATGCTTTCTGCGTTTTTAAGTTTTTCCAAACGATTCGCTTTTTCCCAATCGCCAAATTTTGAAATAAATTCTTCAGAATGAATATAATCTTTTTCAACATCAAGTTTTTTTTCTAATGAAATATATTCTGAAAGCAGCTTTCTGTTTTCTGGTGTGTCAATGTAGCGATATTTTTTCATATTGTTACTACGACCGAAGTTAAGTTCTTTTTTTGGAATAAGTTTTATTCCGTCTTCTTTTGCTTGCTCTGCGGCTTCCGCATCTGAATCAAAAAGCTGCATGTCGTCGATTTTCATTACAGACAGTTCGCCTTTAGAACATTCTCCGTTCTCTCCGATTGTGTAGCCTTTTATAACGTCGCCAAGTTCCCAGTTCCAATCCAAGCCAGCCTGAATCTGCTTTGCGTTCGGACGGATAAAATACAATCCTTTTTCTCCGTGTTCTGCGACATCTTTTCCGCGTACAAGAGTCTCAATTTCCTCCGGTTTTACACCTTCTATGCTTATTGCGTTCAGAATTTCATTTAGTGCTTTGTTTATGTATTCGCCTTTTTCTTCATTTGAGTAATATGTTCCAACTTTTGGAGGCTTTATGGTAATGAATTCTTTGGAAACTTCAAAAGCGTTGTTAAGCATTTCATCAACTGCTTTTTTCTCAGCAAAATCGTAAATATCGAAGTCTGTATTATAAGGGAAAGACCACCATTCACCATTGATAGCATATTCTTTGGTAGCTTTATCATACGAAAGAACCGCTGTTCCATCAGGCCGGTACAATCCGCCTGAACCTTCTTCATCTTCATTCCATTCCCATGCGTTTGCCATAATTTATTCTCCTATCTTGTGCGTTCAAAGTCTGCGTCTTTGCTTTTTGATTTTTTCTTTTGCTGCCGAGGCGGATTTATGTTTTTCTGTAAGAAATTGACTAGTTTTGTTTTGCTGTCAATTCCATATCCGCACAAATAGGCCTCAAGACTAGACTTATCTGTAATAGATAAGTTTCTTAGTGCTTTTGCGGCGGCTTTTAATAAGGAATCAGTGTCCTTTTTATTTTGTAGATAGTTTTTTGTGCTTTCAAAAAATTTTTTCTTTAGGAGATCTATGCGAGGCTTTATGTTATCAAGGCCTTGTTGAGTATTTTCTTTAATCCGTGACTCATCTATTTCTTTTAAGCTTTGTTGTTCTTCCAC
Source organism: uncultured Treponema sp. (assembly GCA_964547685.1). GTDB lineage: Bacteria > Spirochaetota > Spirochaetia > Treponematales > Treponemataceae > Treponema_D. The sequence continues at coordinate 2,870 of CAZJOU010000082.1, forward strand.
ATATTTTTTAAGAAGCGGATTTTCTGAAAGAACTTTGTCAAAAGCTTTTTTTTCATGTTGATATTTTTGCAACCATTCTTCTGAAGGAGGATTTTGATTGACATCTAATTTGTCTCTATTGTCTATATATCTACAAAATGCTTTTAAGTATTGATTGTCATAGACATAAAATTTTGTACCCAAACTGACATACGAATTGTTTCTGTTATTGCAATATTTTTCAGCCCATTCTTTATCATTGCTGACTGGACTTGCTATTTTTAAAAAGTCTTGTGTAAGAGTATTTTTAAATTCACCCTCAGTAAGCAATATTGGCCGTGAGGAAGTAAGATGAGGGATTTTTATTTCGCTTGCAAGATAATACGAAATCTCTGGATTGTTTTTTTTCTCTTCAGATAAATATTCATTAAATACTTTAATATGGAGTTCGTTTTTCCATGCTTCTTCTGGAGTTTTTGAGAACTTCTCGATTGTTTCTTTATTTATATCAATTTGTTCAAAACCCCAAGAAAATCTTTCAGGAACCGAAGATTTTAATTCAGAGAAGAGGATTTTGTGGTCAAGCCCGAATTCATCGTTCAGAGATATTCCAACTGCATATTGAAGCTGGTCATCCGCCCCACCAAAATCGAAATTTGAGTAGTTGGTTTCCTTTGAAGCGACAAAGTTGTGCCGGAAAATATAATCTGCCTCGCGTTTTCCGTCCTGAACCGTGACGCTGCCTTTTATCATCTCGGACGGTTCGTAAAAAACATTTCTAATTGCTGTTTCAATTCCATTTCTTAGTCTTCGTTCCGCTTTTGCACTGTCAACCTTGATTTCCTCTGGAATCTTGAATTTGTAATGCACATCAACAGGAACAAGAATGTCATCTGTTTCAAGTGAATTTAGTTGTTCTATAAATTTGTTTTCATTTACAGTAGTTTCATCGCGGTTCCAAGATTCTGTAATCATTTCAACTTTTGAAAGAATATGATTGAAATTCGTTTCTTCGGTTTCGCCGGTCTGCTCATCACGAAGCCAGAATTTGTTGCGGTTAAAATCGCCGTAAAGTGTATATCCGCCGTCAACAGAAAGAGTTTCAAGGATTTCTTTTCCGAGTTCCACGCTCATGTTTTCAAAATAATGAACAGGCTCGTTGGGAAAATCTTCAACTGCCTTTTTTTCAACTTCGTACTTGTTCAGATTGAAACAAGATGAAAACGAAAGCGCTTGTTCTATAGTAACAGGATGAGCGACCACAGGCATTTTTCCAGATTCCTCGTACTTGGAATGCACATATTCTGCTATCGTGTCCTGCGTAGATTCTTTTGAAAGTCCGTATTTTTCGGCAATTTCATTCAATGCGTCCCATTCGTCCGGTTCAATAACATTGTCCGAAAGACTATCTTCGAGAGTTCTTATGTAAATATTTTTGCCTTGATTTTTCCATATATCATGAATGAACTCTCCAGTTTCCCAAGAAATGCCAGTTTTCATGACTGCATCAACAATAGTTGCTGCGACATCATTTGTTGAGTTTTCGCCTAGAATATCGCTGAGTTCTTTTTGATTCAGTCCAATAATATCTTTTACAGTTTCAATTCCTGCGTTTTCAAGTATTTCCGGTAAATTCACTTCGCTGTTGTATAAATCAAGCTCATCAATACTTGTGTCAAGAATTTCTTGAATCTGTTCCTTTGATTTTAAGTTGTATTTTTTTAACACATAGTTATCGATTGAATTTTCGCGGTCGTAAGGGTCGAAGCGGACAATATCGCCGTTCTTCTTCGCCATATTTTCCCAGTTGTCCTCGCCGTATTTACGAATAATTTCGTCAAGAGATTTGTTTACGCAAAGAATATCTGTTTTGTCGTCAGAGCCGTAGCCGCTGCATTTCTCAAGGTAGGTATCGCCGATTTCAAGATAGCTTTGCATAGTGTAATTAATGCCGTTCCATTCAAGTTCACCGTTTTTATCAAAGAGATTCGAGTGATATTTTGTTTCAAGTTCTTTTAAGATTTCTTCTTCGCTTTTTGCCATAGTTTATTCTCCTGTTTATCTTTCTATTTCATAATCTTTTTTTTGCGCTTTACTCTTTTTTGTAAGGTTTTCAACCACAATGTCTGTAAGAGCACTTTGCAGTTGCTGTTTGTAAGTTGCAAGCGAAGAATGTTTTAACATTCCTTTTCCCAAGGCCTGTTGAATTTTATCTTTTGAATCTGGAGCAATGTGTTTTGTAAGTCTTTTAGCAACTGAAAGCAAATCTTCATCAGGATGCTGGTTTTTCTGGTCAATAAATTCGCGTTTGTAATCTGCAAAAGTTCTGATAGTTTGCGGGTCGTGAATTCCTTGTTTTACGGAATCTGTAAATTCTTTAAATGCGTCTGAAAATTCAGCTTGTTCTTTTTCGTAATTATATGAAGGAATATTTTCATGTTTTCTGTTGTTCCCCCAAATTTCATCTATTTTATTTACTACTTTATCCAAAATTTCTTTTGAATATCTTGTACTGTTTCTAAAATTTGGAATTCTGTAGCCTTCAACAAAGCCAATTCCGTTTATGTCGTACACATCATAATTCCAGCCATAAACACCAGCGTTATAACCAATAGGATTAAAGGCTTTCTTTATTGAATTTACAACTTTATTCTGATAGTTGTATAAAACCACAACATTACTGAATTCTGATTCTACGTCTGCTTTAGTCATTGATACTTTCATAGTTTATTCTCCTATCTTGTGAAAATATACTATATGACATACAAGGTAGAAAAAAAACTTTTTTTCCTGTTTGTGAGAGAAATCTTAAAAATTGAAAGAAGAAAATATACATTTATTTATCCTTGTATGTTCTTATATGTTTTTTATAAGTATATGATAAAATATAAAAAATGTCAAAAAGTATAAAAAATATCGAACTAGAAAAAAAACTAGTTCGATAAAACATAAAGTTACATTCCCAAACCTAAAGAATCTTCCTTTGTCTTTTGGGTTTGTTCTTTTTTAATAGATTTTTCGCGCGACTTAAAACTTATATCATCTGCTACAAGATATACTTTTGAATGCTTTTTACCGTCGGCATCTTCCCATCTATCTTGTTTTAGATGACCAATAATTCTTGCAGTTTTTCCTTTGTCGCTCTTTTCTTGAAGAAATTTTGCACGTCCTTCACCCCATGTTTCTATGTCAATAAAAGAAGGGTTATTTACCCAATTTCCATCTTTTCCTTTGTATGAATTATTTACAGCAAGTGAAAATTTTGAAATAACATTTCCGTTTTGAGTAGATTTGATTTCCGCCGGCGCAACAAGATTCCCTTCAATAATAGTTTGATTTAACTGATTTTGTGTTCTGCCATTTCTATCAGGATTAATTTCAACTTGTTCTGTAAAAAGAGATAAGTTAGAATGATTTTTACCGTCTTTATCAACCCATTTGTTTTGTTTAATTTTTCCAACAAGGCGCAAAGGGCTTCCCTTTTCTGCTTTTTTAGAAATGATTTCTGCTTGTTTACCATAAGCTACAGCATCAACAAAAGTTACTTCTTTTTGCCATTCACCATTTTTATCTTTGTATGATGAATTAACACCTAAAGTAAAATTTAAATACGGAAAACCATTTGCCGTATTTTTCAATTCAGGAACATCAACAAGATTTCCTTCTAACATAGTTTGGTTAAGATTGTTCATAATCAATCCTCCTTATATTTTATTATTCTAAAGACAGAAATTGTCTTTAGTATTTTTTATTTTAAGCAGCTTCATTTATCCACTGTTTTAACTCGCTGTTATTTTTTCCTTTTAGTTTCATTCCAAGAATTGTACCAAGCGTAAAATTTTCTTTTTTTATAGTGAAAATTATGTCGTTTACAGTTCTAGGCAAGTTCTTCATCATAAGAAGGCTTCCGCCTGTAAAAGCCCAAAGATGATACTGAAGAAGTCCAAGCGCAGCGTTTGCTGTGTGGTCTGTTGTTTCGGAAACCTTCTGCGCGATAAGAGTGCAAAGATTTTTGTATACAGAAAGAGCGTAGACTTCTGAAACACTTTGAGCCGCAATGTAGCGTTCCTGAGTGTTCATGTTCTTTTCGCCGTGCTTTGATTCGTAATCATTGTTCCACTTTTCCCAGAATTTTCTGCGTTCTTCTGCGTATTCTTTTCCGTTTTCGATGCTGTCCAGTTCATCTGAGCCAGCGAAACTTTTTCCGCGTGAATCACCTGCAAAAAGTTCAATCTGTTCCCTGTAAGTGATGTTTGTTCCTTCAATTAAATCATCAAGATTCTGTTTTTTGTTTTCCATAATTAACTCCTGTTTTATTAGCGTGAAATTTCATTTTCTTCCGCTTTGTATTTTCGCTCTGTCCGTTTCTGGTTTTGTGATATTTTTTTTGTTTTTTCAGCATCAATGCTTTTATCAAGAGGAATCTCGCGTGATTTTTCAACAGCAGGAAGAGAAAGATTATATGCCTCGTTCAAATCCTGTAACTGAATCTGCTCGCGTCCTTCCATATTTGCAAGAGTTAAAGAAACTTTAAGAATATTCGCCGCTTCTTTTCTTGAAAAATCGCTTTTCTTAACATTTGTTTTGAAAAAATCAGCGCATTCTTTGTTAAGCGTGCAGTATTTAGAAATATCCTCATCTTTTAAGTCTCGATTGAATATTCCGCGTTTTCTTTGTATTTCATAAGCAGTGCGGATTCTTTTCCGCGCTTCATAAGGATTGAAAATCCGTTTATCGCTTTCATCTTTTTCAAAGAATTCCCGAACTTCCATTTTGTTCATAAGCGGGATTTCAATTTTTTTACGAAAGTTTTTTATTTCACCTGTTATGTCCGAACAAACGTTATATTTGCTTCCGTAATTTCCATCAGGAGAAGGCCGCATGCTTAGAATTGTCTGGAATTTGCTAGGAAGTGTTGTGAAACGTCCTGCGCGTGAAATAATTATTCTTCCATTTTCAATAGGAACTGGAAGAGTTTGAAGCGAAGTCCACCTGAACTGTTCCGCGCCTTTTATGAAAAGAATTCCGTTGTGAGCCAAAGAAACTTCGCCTGGCATTAAACGAGGACCGCCGCCGAACATTTCTTCCATGTAAACATCAGGCGTTGGTTTTCTAAACGGCACAGAAGGCGCACCGCTGGAAAGTCCTACAATAGAATAAATCCGTTCAACAGATTTCTGCTCTTCAGGTGTTATATCTGGTGTAAGATACAATGCAAGGTTTTCTGTAAAAGAATCTCTTTCTTTGCTGTCTTTTCCTTCAATCATAAGATTGTGCTTTCCGGCAACAGCAACTTCTACCGCTCTGGCCGCTTTGTACAAGCCTTCAAAAGTTTCTTTGTCGGAAACAGAATTAACAATGCCTTCTCTTTCGTTGAAACTTACGGCGTTGTCATTTTCTTCTAATATTGAATTGACTTTTTCAATATCAATGTCTGTATTTAAATTCAGCACCGTTCCAAGTTTCTTGAATAAATCGTCTGTTAAATTCCGTTTTACAGAATCATTCATCCAGCCGAACGCTTCCAGCGATTCAGTTGAATTTTCTGAAAGGTTTTCGTATAAATCAACGTAAAGCTGTTCTACGTTTTCTTCGCCAACTTTGTGGCTTTCTGTGTCATATCCGCCTTTATAATATTTTTCTTCTGCACGACGCAAAGAATCTTCTATAACAGATTTTTGCTCATCAGAAAGATTGTAGGCATCAGAAATATAATCCATAACGAACTCGAAAGCGGCTTTGTTGTCATTTCCGTTTTCAT
>CAZJOU010000083.1:0-3326 GCA_964547685.1 uncultured Treponema sp.
TTATTTATTTGTCATTAACATTGTTTTAGAATCCAACTTTACGCTTTTTCCAGAAGTTTCTTTTCCGCCTGCTTTTAGCACAAAAAGTTGAACGCATTTTCCGTCCGAAGCAAGATGTCCAACTGTATCAAAATAAGAAAGAATTTCTGGCTTTACTGTTTCAGAAAGTTTTGTACTTTCGTTTGTTCCGCTAAACCAAACAACAATTCCTTCTGCTTTTGCAAAATCAGAAACAGCTTTTACATCTTCTGCAGAAACATTTTCCATATCTTCGCCATCTACAATCATTTCGCCAACTTTAATTCCGCCCTCTTTTAAGGCTTTTAGCGTATTTACAACTTTTGGAAGAGTAAAAGTTTCTTTATTAAAATTTAAAATAGTTCTATCGCGAATTATTGTTTCGTCAAGTTCGTTCATATCAGAAATATTCTTTTTTTTGCCCATTTCCGCTAAAACGCTTTCGTACCAAGCAATTACATTAGAAGATTTTTGGTCAAAAGAAACATGAACTAAATGTTTGTCGTGTAGCAAAGCATCTATTCCAAATTGAACAAGAACAGAAGTTTTTCCCAAACCTTTTTTTGCAGTAATAATTCCCATTTGTCCAGGTTCCAAAGTTCCTGCAACTTCTTCAAAAAAACGAACTGGACTTGTATTTATTAAATCTTGTTTTACCATAATACCTCCAAAAGAGCCGTACGTCATTGCGAGCCGCAGGCGTGGCAATCTAAATAAAAAAAGTGGACTTACTAATAATAAGCCCACTTTTTATAAAAGTCCATTAAGAATTAACTAATAGCCTGAAATTCGAGTTTTATTGGTTCATCAAAACTCGACATTCAGGCTAATAGCTATTTGTTTCCTTTAGCTCTTTCTTCTTGATGTTTTTTAATAAGTTCTTCTGCAACTGCATTTGGAACTTTTCCGTATTTTTCAAATTCCATTGTAAATTCGCCCTTACCTTGTGTAGAAGAACGAAGAATTGTAGAAAATCCGAACATTTCAGAAAGTGGAACTTCTGCGTTTACAACAGATGTATTGTTTTCATCAGTTGTTTCGCCAATAATTCCGCGTCGCTGGTTAATAAGACCAAATACGTTTCCTTGGAATTCGTTTGGAGCAGCAATCTGAACTTTCATAATTGGTTCAAGAATAACTGGTTTTGCTTTCATATAACCTTCGCGGAATGCGCCAATAGCAGCAATCTGGAAAGCGTTATCGCTAGAGTCAACTGGGTGATACTGACCATCGTTAATTGTAATTTTTACACCAACAATAGGTGCTCCAATTAAAGAACCTTCTTTCATTGCTTTCTGGAAACCCTTATCACAAGAAGGAATGTATTCGTTAGGAATTGCACCACCTTTAATAGAATCAACAAATTCGTAATCTTTTTCTGAATCTGGTTCCATAAAGCCTGCAACGCGACCATACTGACCAGAACCACCAGTCTGCTTTTTGTGAGTATAGTTAAAGTCACCACGCTGAGTAATAGATTCACGGTAAGCAACCTGTGGCTGACCAGTTGTAACTTCGCAGTTGTATTCGCGCTTCATTCGTTCTACGTAAACAGCCAAGTGAAGTTCGCCCATTCCGCGAATAATTGTTTCGTTAGATTCTGGATCTGTATATGTTTGGAATGTTGGATCTTCTTTTGTAAATCTGTTCAAAGCCTTAGACATCTGCATTGCAGCCTGTTTGTCTTTTGGCGTAATAGACAAAGAAATAACTGGTTCTGGAACGTACATAGAAGCCATTGAATAGTTTAATCCGCCGTTTGTAAATGTATCGCCAGAAGCACAATCTACACCAAACAAAGCAACAATGTCACCAGCGCAACCTTCGTTAATATCTTCCATTTGAGCAGAGTTCATACGAACCAAGCGTCCAACCTTAAATCTTTTCTTTGTACGAGTATTGTAAAGTTCTTCGCCCTTTTTAATTTTTCCTTGGTAAACACGAGTATAAGTTAACTGACCATACTGACCGTCATCAAGTTTAAATGCCAAAGCAACGCAAGGTTTAGAATCGTCAGAAGCAAGTTCAACTTCTGCTTCGTTATTGTCAAGGTCAAGCGCAACGTTCTTTACTTCGTTTGGAGCTGGAAGATAGCGAATTACGCCATCAAGCAAAGGCTGAATACCTTTGTTCATATGTGCAGAACCGCAGAATACAGCAACAAATTGTTCTGCCAATGTTCCTTTGCGGATTGCAGCAATAAGTTCTTCTTCTGTTGGTTCCTGTCCGTCAAGAACTTTTTCCATTAAAGCATCGTCAAAGTTTGCAGCTTCTTCTACAAGTTCTTGGCGATATTTTACAGCATCGTCTTTTAAGTGTGCAGGAATTTCTGCAACACGTACGTTTTCGCCGTTTGCTCCGTCAAAATAAAGAGCTTTCATTCCAACAAGGTCAACAACGCCTTCCAATTTATCTTCAAGTCCAATTGGAAGTTCAATCATGTGTGTATTTAATCCAAGTTTATCGCGCATCATTCCGCAAACACGAATTGGATTTGCACCTTGGCGGTCGCACTTATTTACGAATGCAATACGCGGTACATGATAGCGTTTAAGCTGACGGTCAACAGTAATTGACTGAGACTGAACACCAGCAACTGAATCCAAAATCATAATTGCTCCGTCAAGAACGCGAAGCGCACGTTCAACTTCTACAGTAAAGTCTACGTGTCCTGGTGTGTCGATAAGGTTAATTGTGTAATCTTTCCACTGAACCTGTGTTGCTGCTGACTGGATTGTGATTCCTCTTTCACGTTCCAATTCCATGTTGTCCATAACAGCACCAACACCGTCTTTACCACGAACTTCGTGAATTGCATGAATTTTGTTACAATAAAACAAAATGCGTTCAGAAGTTGTTGTTTTTCCTGAGTCAATGTGAGCACTGATACCGATATTTCTCATCATTGAAATATCAAAAGCCATATTGCTACCTCTTAAAAAAAAAATTACTTATATAGTTAGTTTATCAATAATACTAAAAGTTGGAATGTTGTTCAATAGTCAATTTTTTGTTAAGATATGCGTTATGATAAATATAAACAGCAAACAACGTAAAATTTTAGAAAAATATGCAAATTCTATAGAGCCTGTTGTAATTGTTGGTGCAGGCGGTCTTTCCGATGGCGTTACAGAAAAAGTAAATCATTCTTTAGCGTGCCACGAACTTATAAAAATAAAATTTAACGAATTTAAAGACGAAAAAAAATCGCTTACAGAAAATCTTTTAAGCGCAACAGACGCAACTTTAGTTCGAATTATTGGAAATATTGCAATTCTTTACCGCCCCGCAAAAGAGCAAAAAGATAG
>CAZJOU010000083.1:3426-8509 GCA_964547685.1 uncultured Treponema sp.
ACGTCACCCTGAACCCTTACGGCACGAACTCTGCCAGCATCGTTCGTATGTTTCAGGGGCTACAAATGTAACACTTTAGAAATTAATTTGTTTTTTTATAAATTTTGGAGGATTAGGATACAAACTGCCTAAAATAGCGTCAGTTTGTATCCTTGCAAGTTTGTTTACAAACTTGCTTATATACTGCGTTTCTTCACTTCGTTACAGAAACGCTAAAAAAACTCATTTCGCAAACTGAAGTTTGCTCATGATTTTTTTTTGGAGGAATAAAAAGTATGATCGAAGTATCTCACGTTTCGCGTACATTTGGTACGTTCCGTGCGGTAAACGATGTTAGTTTTTCCATTCCGACTGGTCAAATTGTTGGTCTTTTAGGACCAAACGGAGCCGGAAAAACAACAACAATGCGAATGATTACAGGATTTTTAAAACCTACAGAAGGTTCTATTAAAATTGACGGAATTGACATTTCGGAAAACCCTGTCGAATCAAAAAGAAAAATTGGCTATATGCCAGAAAGTGCGCCACTTTATGGCGACATGATTGTTGCAGACTATCTTACTTACATTGCAAATGTAGAAGGCAAAAATCCGGAAGAAAAAGTTCCGCTTTTGTGCAAAGAATGTGGCTTGGAAGAAGTTATGCACAAAAACATTAGCGATTTAAGCCGTGGTTACAGACAAAGAGTTGGTCTTGCACACGCTTTAATGAACGACCCAGAAATTCTTATTTTAGACGAACCAACTAGCGGACTTGACCCAAATCAAATAGAAGAAGTCCGCGCTCTTATAAAAGAAATTGGAAAAACTAGAACAGTCATTATTTCTACTCATATTTTAAGCGAAGTAGAAATGCTTTGTTCACGAGTAATTATTATTAGTGGCGGAAAACTTGTTGCAGATAGCCCAACAGACCAACTTAGAACAAGATTTGGAAATTCTGCGGTTATTCGCGTTACAACAAACGCAACAGAAGCACAAATTTCTGAAGTTTTGCGCGGAATAAATGGAATAGAAAGTTTTTCTTTTGAAAAAGCGGAAAATGGTTCTACTGCGTTGCTTTCTGTAAAAACAGATGCAGAAATTCGACCGCAAATAGCAAAATTAGTTGTTAATTCCGGCTATGAACTTTACGAATTAGTTCTTCAGAAAAATAGCTTGGAAGATGTTTTCCACATTCTTACAACAGAAAACGCTTCTGCTTAAAAATTCATAGGAGTTCAAAATGGAAAATAAAACTAAAAATCCGGCAATTACTATTTTTAAGCGCGAACTTGCTTCTTATTTTGCAAGTCCAATTGCCTACATTGTTACAGGTTTGTTTTTAATTATAACTGGAATTTTATTTTTTACGGCGTTTTTTCTTCAGAACAGAGCGTCTATGCGAAACTTGTTCCAACTTCTTCCGCTAATACTTTCGTTTTTTATTCCAGCACTTACAATGCGCGTTTACGCAGAAGAAAAACGAGTTGGCTCTATAGAAACGCTTTACACGCTTCCAGTTACAGAATTTGACGTTGCGTTGGGAAAATTTTTAGCGTCATTTGTTGCGTCTGCAATAATGATTGCGCCAACTTTGCTTTACCTTATTGGAATGTTGCCGTTTGGTCGTCCAGATATTGGTCCAGTTATTGGCGGTTATCTTGGCGCGCTTTTCCTTTGCGCAGCATTTAGTGCAATTGGCATTTTTGCTTCGTCAATTACAAAAAATCAAATTATTGCGTTCTTTACGGCTTTTATAATTTGTATTGTTCTTACAATGATTAGTGAATTTCTTGTATTTTTGCCGGCTCCAATTGTAGGATTTTTGCAATTTTTAAGCGCAAATGAACATTTTACTTCTATTTCGCGCGGAATTATTGACACTCGCGATTTAGTTTATTTTATTTCGCTTACAGCGTTTTTCTTTAGCCTTACAGTTATTACACAGAAAAAGGAGCGAAAATAATGAAAAAGTTTTTAAATTGGCTAAAAGGTCCAAAAAGCGACTTTATTCTTTTTATTTTAATTCTTGTACTTGCAAATATTGCAAGTCGCAAAGCATTTTTACGGTTTGATTTAACAAGTCAAGGTTCTTATTCAATAAGTTCCGCTTCTAAAAATGTTGTAAAAACTTTAACAGAACCGCTTTCTGTAAAAGTTTTCTTTAGCGACGATTTACCTGCTCCTTATAATTCTACTGCACAATATGTAAAAGATATTTTAGTTGAATACAAAGGAGCTGCAAACCGCAATTTTTCTTATCAAATTTTTAATATGAAAAAAGCGGAAAATCAAAAAATTGCCACAAGTTACGGACTTCGCCAAGTTCAAATTCAACAAGTTAAAAATAGCGAAATTGGCGTAAAACAAGTTTGGATGGGACTTGCAATTACTTACGGAGATTCAATAGAAACAATTGACGGAATTACAAGCGAAACCGGTTTTGAATACAATCTTACAACAAAAATTTCTAAAATGATAAATCAGGCAGACACACTTGCTGGCTTAGCAGAAGGGGAAAATATTGTTGTAACTTTATATGCAAGCAATAGCTTAAAAGAAGTTGGAATTGCAAATTATGATTCAGTTCAAAATCTTGCGCAAACTGCATTTAATGCTGTAAATCAAAAAAACAAAAATCGACTTTACTTTGAAGTAAAAAATCCAAGTGAAGAAGAAATGGAAAGCGTTGCAGACAAATATGGACTTCAATATTTTACTTGGAAAGACAAAACTGGCGCAGATAAAAAAGGAATTTTCGGTCTTGTTATTGAACACAAAAGCGAAAATGAAGATTCTTTTAGAACAATTCCACTTTCTATTCGCGGTTCTTTCTTTGGTTACGGAATTGCCGGACTTGATAATATGGAAGAAAATATTTCTTCTAGTTTGGAAAGTTTGCTTTCTAAATCAACAGAAATTGGCTACATAAAAGGACACGAAGAAAGCAACCTTACAGACGAAAGCGGAAACGACACGAACTTTAAAAAACTTCTTTCCGATTCTTACACGCTAAAAGAAATCAACTTGGCAGAAACAGACATTCCGCTAAATATTAATACAATTATTATAAACGGACCAAAAACTAAATTTTCAGATTCTGAACTTTATAAAATTGACCAATTTTTGCTAAAAGGCGGAAATTTAATTGTTTTCCAAGATCCGCTTAATTCTACGCAAGTTGCTGCATATCAACCGCCAACTTACGAACCTATTGATTCTGGATTAAACACAATTTTTGAAAAATACGGATTTAAGTTAGAAAACAATTATGTTTTTGACGAAGCTTGCTACACTTACAATCAGCAAGGTTACGGACAAATTAGAATGTATTGGGCGCCAATGCTTGCAAAACAGCAAGTTTCGCAAAAAAGCGTAATTTCTAAAAACTTAGCGTACTTAATTTTCTTGCAACCTGGCGAAATTACAACAGAAGAAGCAGAAAAGAACAAAGATTTAAGCGTTTCGGTTCTTGCAAAAACTTCGCCAAAATCTTGGACTGCGGAAAATGGAATGGAAATTAGCCCAAATATGCAAACGCCTTACGACAAATCTGTTTACAAAGCGCATAATCTTGCAGTTCTTGTAGAAGGAAAATTTAATAGCGCGTTTGAAAAAAATCCGGCGGAAAATGCAGAAGAAAGTAGCGAAAAAGCGTCTGAACTTAAAACAACAACGCACCTTGCAAAAGGAACGCAAACTGGCAGAATTTTTGCTATAAATACAGCGTACGTAACTTCTAATCAACTTATAAACGAAAGTGGAAACGAACCAATAGCAATGTTTGTTCGCAACTCTGTAGATTATATGAACGGAAACGAGGATCTTTGCACAATGCGAACAAAAAATCTTTCGCTAAATACGTTGCAAAACACAAATTCTGCATTGGCAGTTGTTATAAAATATTTTAATCAGTTTGGACTTGCAATTCTTGTTGCTATTTGCGGCTTTGCAATGTGGCGCGCTCGTTCAATTCGTCGCAGAAAAATCCACGACAAATACAATCCAAACGACAAACGCGAAATAACAAAAAAATAAATGTTGGAGAAACTTATGGAAAATAAAATTTCAACTAGAAAAATTGTTTTGCTTGTTATATTTGTTTTTTTGCTTGCAATTTGCATTATTCAAGGAATTGTTGGTTCAATAAATCCTGTAAAAACAATAAAAACAGATTCTGAACCAGATGCAATTACAATTACAAAAGACACAAATACAATAGAATTAGTAAAAAAGAACAACACTTGGTTTGTTGGAAAAGATAATTACATTGCCAACAAATCTGATGTTGAAAGAATGATTAAAGAAATTTCCGAAATTAAAATTTTAGACAAAATTGCGCGACTTGGAAACGCAGAAAATGACGAAAAATATTCACTTTCGGAAAGCAAAAAAACTGTTGTAAAAGCGTTTAAGGACGGAAAAGAAATTCAATCTTTTGCGCTTGGAAAAACAAGTTCTACTGGTTCGCAAACTTACGCAACAGTTAATGACAAAAAAGATATTTATTTAATTTCTGGAAACGTTCTTTCTGCTTTTAGCAAAAGCGAAGTAGATTTGCGCGGAAAAACTGTTTATGCAATAGACGAAAACGAAATTAAAAGCGTAAATGTTACTAAAGGCGCAAAAAATTGGACTTTAGCAAAAAGTGCAGAAAGTAGCAAAAAAGATTCTGATGTTTGGACAATTTCTGGAATTCCAGAATTTACAGTTGATTCAGAAGAAGCAAAAAAATGGATTCAAAATATTGCTTTCTTAAATATTTCCAACTGGATTGACGATTCAACTGAACTTCCAGCAAATAAAGTTGTTTCTTTTAAAATTAATACAACTTCAGAAACTGTTTCTGTAGATATTTACGAACAAAAAGTGGGCGAAGAAAAATACATTTCAACTTGCTCTAAAACTCCGCACAAGTTTGAACTAACAAAATCGCAAATAGACAAGTTTACAAAAGACCCAGAAACGCTAAAAGCAAAAGAAGCCGAATAGCGATTTACACAAAAAAAAGCGTGCTGCAAAATGCAACACGCTTTTATGTCCCGAACGCGAGTCGAACGCGCGACCTTCCGCTTAGGAGGCGGATGCTCTATCCAGCTGAG
>CAZJOU010000084.1:0-8482 GCA_964547685.1 uncultured Treponema sp.
GCTTTTCTGGAATATCGAATCCAAAATTAAATCCGCGCTCAGCAATATCTTTTTTACGCTGTTCTACAATTTCTGCAATTATGTTTTTCATAGGTTTAGTTTAGCATAAAATTGGGGATAAATACGACTCTTTATTTTACTTTTTCTTTAAGTTCGTCTAACTCTTTTTTCATCTCTTTAAGCAGTTGCAACTCTTCATCATCTTTTTCGTCGTTGTCGGAATCTTCCATAAATCCAGACGAGATAATACCTGTCGGAACGGCAACAATTGCGACACCTAAAATTGCCATTACTGCACAAAGAATTTTTCCAGCAGATGTAATTGGATAAACATCGCCAAGCCACACTGAAGTAAAAATTGCAACAGACCACCACAAGCCAGAAAATGCATTTTTGTAAACATCTGGTTGAGCGGGATTTTCGATGTAATAAATTAAGACAGAAGAAATTAACATCAAAATAAAAAGCATAAAAATAGCAGAAAGCAATTCCGCTGATTTTTTCTGAATAACGAAAATTACCTTGTGTAGCGATTGTGTATAACGGTTTGCTTTTAACGCACGCATTAAACGGAAAATTCGTAACATTCGTAAAACGCGCAAATCAACAGTTACTACAAGTGGAATATAAAACGGCAAAATTGCAAATAAATCAATTAATGCCATAAATGAAAAAATATATTTTATTCTTGCTTTCCAAGCAGGTAAATTTTCAAACAATAAATCTGCAGTCCAAACGCGCAAAACATATTCAAGCGAAAAAATTATAATAGAAACTAATTCTATGTAATACAATATTTTACGCGTTTTATCCGAAATACTAAACGTTTCGATAAATACAGACAAAACGTTTACAAGAATCAAAATCATTATAGCAATATCAAAAATCTTGCTAGGAATATCGCCTTTTTCCGCTTTTTCAATAATTTCAAAAGTGCGTTGTTTTATTTTTTTATACATTTTAACCCCAAAAAATATTTTATGACTATTATTTCTAGTCTTCAAAAGATAATTTTCTTAAATTCCTCTACATCAGAAAAAAACATTCCTCCACATTTTCCTTTTAAATTACAAGTTTTACATTTTTCAAGATAGCGAATTTTCCACGGTGAAATCGATTTGACCAAAAATTTTTGATATTTCTCGTCGAAAAGACAGAACGGAAGATTGTAAATCCAAGTTGTAATTTTAAAATCTGACAAGTACGTAACAGCCATTTCTAAATCTTGCACATAGTCTTTCGGATTTATCCATAAGTCATCTTTGTTTTTTGCTGCACTTTCCGTAAGTTCAATTCCCATAAACGCTACATCTTGCACAAACGGAAGATTTCGCCAAACAAAACGAGCGAACTCAGGCAAATATTTTGAATTGTATTTTGTCATTACAAAACGAAGCTCTATTGGAATATTGTATGAAGAAATTTTCATCAGATTTTTAACAACTTTGCAAAAACTGTGCGAGCCTGTTAAAAAATTATGAATTTCATCAAAAGGCGCATAAAGCGGAATACAGATTTTTACTCGACCAGAAGTTAGGATTTTTTGTGATGGCAAAATTGAACCATTTGAAAGAATCGTTATTAACACATTTTTTGGTGCTTTTTCAAGGGCAAATTCTATTAAATTCATTTTGATAAATGGTTCACCGCCTGTAAAAGTTATTCCATCAATTTTTGAATAATTAAGATTTTTTATTGTATAGCGGATTTCCAAATCGTTTTTAGGGGAATCAATGTTAAGTCTTTGCGGACACATTATACAACGCTGGTTACACTTTGTTGTTACAACAATTGTAAGTTCCCTATTTTCGTTATGCATTTGCCCAACTCCTAAAAAGACGCATTTTTTGCTCATCAGCATTTTTTAACTGTTCAAAAACGAAACCAAAAATTTCTTTTCTAATTCCACAGTAAGTTTCATAGTTTTCGCCAGAGATATTTTTGATGTACCAGCGTTTTATCGGGTCTGCGTAACAAAAAGGACTATAAACGCAAGTTTTACATTCTTCATAATTTTCAAGTCGTCCATTTTCAAGTATTTCTGCCCTCTTTTTTTGAATTGATGTAAGACAGTTTTTATCATTTACGTTTCCCATTTTCCAATAAGCGTTTCCCATTTCGTTTATCATGCGCGATTCGTCAGACGGGAAAATATCGCCAGTCTGATTTACAATCATACACATTTGACCAAGAGCACACGGATTTTGCATATCAACAAAGCCGTCATTAAAAGGAGTTAGAATCTTCCGCAAAATTATCGAAAACAAGTCTTCTCGTAGATGAATTCCATCAGAAATATTTTTTGCGATGATATATTCAACTGCATCTTTGTAGCATTTAGTGAAATCTTTAAGATTGTAAAAAATATTTTTATTCTGAAAAGCACAACCGTAATTATTTAGTGGGCGAATAAAAACAGACTCAAAATGATTTTCAATATACGTGTCAATGATTTCTTTTAGATGAAAAAGATTTGAACTTGTAATTGTCATAAGTGCAGATGGAAAGATTTTATTTTCGCGTGCAAGATTAACATTGTTTATTGTAGCTTTGAAAGTTGATTCAAAAATTGTAGACGGTCGATTTTGATTATGCAAACTTTCAGGACCATCTAGTGAGGTTGAAATGTTAATTTTGAATTTTTTAAGGATTTTTAATTCATGTTTAGAAAGAGTTAAAAGATTTGTGCAAATAACATATTCAATTTCTTTCTTATGTTTTTTATTTAGATGAGAAATACGTCGCACTATAAATTCAACCGTGTCAAAACGAAGCGACGGCTCGCCACCTTGAAACTCGATTTTTATGCTTTTGTGTGGAAGTGCAAATACAAAATCACAAAACGAAAGCGCAGTTTTTAAACTCATATCATTTGAACTAGAGGAGTTTTTTCTGCTATTAACTTGGCAGTAGACGCACGAGCAGTTGCAAGAAATCGTTGGTACAACCATAAGAAGCAAAGTATCATTTTCTAAATAACTATGTTTTGTGCGATACTTAACATCATAGATGTCTAAAAAATCTTTTTCGTTTTTTTGTTCGTAGCAGAAAAAACGCGATTTTAAGAGCATTTTTGTTTTAGATGAGCAAGTTTCTAGATTTTCGCGGAATTTTTCGTACTCGGACTTTGGAAGAAACAGATGCTCGCCAGCAGTATTAGTAAGAAGAATGTCGTAAGAGAGAGATTGGGAAAAAATAGAAGAAATAGGTTTAAGCATAAGGGCAGTCTGACGAATTCTAGCTATTAGGAAACGTCTTTATCGTTATTGTGTTCGACTTGTATGTTTTACCTGTTGATGATTCCAAAATCTCTACATAAAAAGTATATGAAGTAGCTGGTAACAAATTTGAAAAGAGATGCGTTGTTTGAACAGATGTAATAGAGCTAGTTTTCTCCCCATTTTGATAAAATATAACTTTTCCATTTCCAATGTTTTCGCAATTCCAACTAATTTGTATTTTGTTTTCAGAAATAGCACTTCCTTTCAAGGTTATTTTTTTCAATTTTTCGGTTTCTTTTCTTGTTCTTTTTGATGATGAATTTGAGCTACTTGAATTTGAAGAATTTTTATAACTTTTATAAGAACTTTCACTATTATGCGATGTATGCGATGAGTGAGAACGATGAGAAGAATGTTTTGCAAAATGAAGAAATCTTCCAGCATCATCAAATTTTCGCAAAATAATTTGAGAAAACGAATTTGAACCTTCAATAAGAGTTTTATTTTTTGAATCTGCCACATCGTTATTTTTTGGTGCAACAAAATCAGAGTGAGAAGACAAAATAGATGCAATGAAAGGCATAAAGAATTTAAATATTTTCATTTTCTAAAATATCCTCCGTTCGGATTTTTTTTATAAATTTATTATTTTAAACTAAAAATCTTTCAAAATCCTAGTAAGATAAAGCCCCATTGTTTCTGGATCTGAATATTTAAGAAATGGCTTTTTCCCTATATCTTTTCCTATTTCAATACCATCAGCAAATGGAGTTACAAAAAGAATTTTTGCAAGAGAAATTGACTTATTACCTCTTTCTCCTGTAAATATAATTCTTTTATTTGTAAAATATACATTACCAGAATCTATAAGTTTCATATATTCTTCTGTATTTCTTGTAGGAACAATATAACCTGCTCGCAAAGAAAGACCTTTTACAATTCTAATACTAGAAGTAAGTCCTGAATATGAAACCGAAGTTGTACGAGTTCGTTCTTCGTACCAGTCGACTTTTGCCATAAAATATAAGTTTTCACTTTTTTGTAGATTGATTGGAGAATTAATTACTGGTAATTCGCTATTTTCAATATCCCAAAAATTTCGAAATTTTTTCAACCTACTATCAAGCATAGGAATATCTACATTTAAATCTGAAATCATATTATTAAGAGTTTTTTCATCATCGGGAGATACACGTCGTTTTTGTATAAGCTCATCTATATAAGTTTGTATTTTTTTTCTACTTTCGACGGTATAAATATATGACTTATCATAATTTGAAATATTAAATTCTTTTTGAATAGTATTTAATTCTTCTCGTTCTGAATCTGTAACTTTATTATCAGAAATAACAGATATAACTTTATCACGATAAATTAATTTTCCTTCTTCCGAAATACGTTGTGATAAATATTTTTCATCTATACCAAGTAAATTGCACAAAATATTAAGTTGTTTTTTTTCTTCATTTGATAGTTGTTTGTCTTGCACGCAAAAATAAATATAGTTTTCTAGCAAAGATTTTTTTTCTGCTAAGAAATCATCTTCGTTAATTTTATATTTATTTTCTAAATTTAGAATTTCTTGTTGTGATATTTTTGAAAAATCAGACTCATTTTCCGCAAGAAGATTCTGTAATTCAATTATAAAATTTGATTTTGGAAGAATCTTAAAAATTTTTTGAAACAATGATTGCTGATATAATTTTCGCTTTCCATAAATTGCCATTCAATTTATACTCCTTTTTCCTATATAAAAATATGAATTTTAATTTTGTATTAATACCAACTTTCATAGGTGCCAGTAAAATATTTTGCATTTTTTTAATAAATCATTAAATCCATTTTTAGACCAATAACAATTGTTATTGTTTATATTAAATATAATATACTCTTATATTCAATTTATCAATAAAAATTAAATTGAATTATATCTAAATTGATATATAAAAATATGAGTTTAGAACATACTGTCATTGATAACATAAAGCGAATCAGAAAAGAAAAAGGTATAACTCAAGAGCAACTTGCAGAAGCCTGCAATACAGCAACAAGTTATATAGGTTTAATGGAAATTTATAAAAATGTGCCAAAACTTTCAACTATTGAACGAATTGCAAATGCTTTGAGGGTTGAGCCACAAGTGCTATTTCAAAAAATAGAGTCTGATTCAGCTCGAGAAAAGAAAATAGAAATAATAAAAAATTCTGTGATTAATTCTATAGAAAATGAACTTACACGTTCGTTAAGAGAAAATTTGTTTTGAAATATGATAATTTAAGGAGAGACATTTTTATTATAATCATTTAAATTTTCTTTTTTATCCTAGTTCTTACTTTTCAATTGCAATAAAAAAAAATACTTGTATCTCTCATTTCTATAAAATATCCTAAAAATAATTTTTTGCAAAATTTTTACATTTTTTTCACTTTTTTCATCAAATCATTTCCGTTTTTTCATTTTTTTTTGCGATATATATATATAGGCACAAAAATTACTTTCTGTAATTTCTGTGTCATTTCAAACGCTTCGCGTTTAGAAAATTATACTAAGAGGTTCTATATGAAAAAAATTAAAAAAAGTAAAAATTTTACTAGAGCAAAACCAAAGCCCTGGAAAAAGCAAAAAATTACGAACAGATTTATGTTTAATAAGGTATTCACAAACAATTCTGAAGCATGTAAACGATTGTTAGAAATTTTGCTCGGAATTCCAATTGCAAAAATCTCAAAACCAAAAGGTGAATATCAAATCGAAGGTTCTGGTCCAGAAAACCACACCGTACGCTTTGATGTTTACACAAAAGACCGTCATCATTTATACGAAATTGAAATGCAGACCGTCGTCGAAAATGACTTACCAGAACGAGCACGATACTATCAAGGTATGATGGACGTGGATTCTTTGAAAACTGGACAACCATATACAGATTTAAAAGATTCAATCATAATATTTATATGTACGTTTAATCCATTAAAAAATGCAAAGCCTAAACCAATTCTTATTTTTAAAAATATAGATATAGAAGATAAAGAAACCGAACTTAACGACCGTACAACAAAATTCTTTTTTAATGTGCAAGAATATGCTAAAATAACAAATAACGAAGAGCTAAAAGGCTTACTAAAATTTTTCTGCGAAGATAAACCAGAAACAGAATTTACTAATTCATTAAATGAGTTAGTAAAGATTGCAAGAAAAAACGAACGATGGAGGCAAGAATATATGACTTATGAACGATGGCAATATTACGAACGCCTACATGGCAAAGAAGAGCAAAAAGCAGAAGACGAAAAACGATTTGCAGCTATAACTGCAGAAAAAGATGCTTTGCTAAATTCTAAAGACGCCGAAATTGCAGAGCTAAAAGCGCAACTTGCAAAAGCATTACAAAAATAAATTATCCGTTACGTTAGCGACCGACTTAGTGTTTTCTTGTACTACTTGTATCCATGAAACGAGTTTCCCACGATGCTTACTTGCGAACTTTTGGCTTAGTGATTGTAGGGGCCGAGAAGCGGGTGTGAAGCACTAAAGGCACTCCCGACGCCGTAACCCCGGAAAGCCCGACCGCACGTATGTGCGGTAAGACCCAAATTCTTAACTGTTACTTGCTTGCTTTATTTCTTCTATTTTCTTTGCAACTGCGCCAGAATCTATTGCACGAATAATCTTAATGCAACCTTCTTTTATAGATTTTGCTTTACCACCAATGTAAAGTGCTGCGCCACCATTTAAGGCAACTGCGGCTTTTAGCGTTCGGCGACCTTTTCCGTTCAAAATATCCATTGCAAGTTGAGCGTTTTCTGCTCCTGTTCCGCCAGCAAGTTCTTCGTCTTTGCAACCAGAAAGCCCAAATTCCGAAGGTTCAATCGAATATTCTTTTTCTTTGCCGTCTTCGTCTATTTCAAAAACTTTTGTGCCAACAACTGGCGAAATTTCATCAAATCCATCGTTAGAAACAACAACCATAACTCGTTTTGCGCCTAAAAGTTTTGCGGCACGCGCAACTGGAGCAAGCAATTCTGGCGAATAAACACCAAGCATTTGATATTTTGCGCCCGCCGGATTAGAAAGCGGTCCAATTAAGTTCATAATTGTTTTTACGCCAAGTGCTTTTCGAACAGGTCCAGCAAAACGCATTGCGGAATGGTAAACAGGAGCGAACAAAAAGCCAAAATTCGTTTTTCTAATAACGTCCGCAGTTTTTGCTGGCGGATTGTCTATTTTTATTCCAAGCGCTTCAAAAAAGTCTGCCGCACCAGATTTAGAAGAAACCGCTCTGTTTCCGTGCTTTGCAACTGGAAGTCCGCAAGCAGCAGCGCATAACGCGCTCATAGAACTAATGTTAAACGAACCTTTGCTGTCGCCACCAGTTCCTACAATGTCTGTAAGTTCGGTTGTTTCTAGCGGAAGCGGAGTTCGCTTTGCAACTAAAACTCCAGCACAGCCGGCCATTTCTTCTGGAGTTGCCTTTTTTGCAGCAAGAGCAACAAGAATTCCCGCTGTCATTCGTTCGTCCATACAACCGTCTGTTAAATCTTCCATAAACATTTCAGCAGTTCTGCGGTCCATGCTATTTCCGTCTATTAAAGAAGCTAAAACTTTGCTTGCAGGGAATGGTTCAACTCTGTAATTTAAAAATGCTGTAAAAAATTCTTTTGTTTTTGGACACGCTATTGATTCTGGATGAAACTGAACGCCTTCAATCGGCAAAGTTTTGTGTCTAATTCCCATAATGTCGCCGTCATCTGCGCGCGCAGTAACTTCAAAGTCGCTTGGCAAAGTAGATTCGTCTATTACAAGCGAATGATAGCGCGTAAATGTTTCTTTTTTGCCCATTAAGCGGAACATTCCTTTTCCGTCCAAATTAATTGGTTCTGCAATTCCGTGTTTTATAAACTTTGCGTTTACAATTTTTGCACCAAAAGCATAGCCAATAGCCTGATGTCCAAGACAAATTCCCAAAATTGGAATTTTTCCAGCAAAATATTTAATTGCATCTACAGAAATTCCAGCGTTTTCTGGTCGTCCTGGACCTGGCGAAACAATTAATTTAGAAGGTTGCAAATCTATTAATTCCTGAAGCGAAACTTCTTTGCTTCTCACAACTTTTATTTCTTCGCTAGTAAGTTTTGCCAAAGATTGATAAACATTATATGTAAAACTATCGTAATTATCTAACAATAAAATCATTTAAAACTCCTTTGTAAGGGCGGACAACCGCCCTACGCCCGCACTTCGTTGCGGTCTACCCACCGTGC
>CAZJOU010000085.1:0-8330 GCA_964547685.1 uncultured Treponema sp.
TATTTCATCAATTCGCGGTATTTTTGTGCTAAGCGTTTAGACTTTTTCGCAGCCAAACCGCAATAATTAGCCGGATGTTCAAAGAAATTAGCTGGATTTTCAACGCCAAGTTTTTCTAGTTGCGCCGTAATGTCTGCAAACTCTTTTGTATGAGTTTTTAAAACTTCAAAGAACGTTTTTCCAGATTTTTCTGCTTCCAACGTAATTTTGCGAATAATTTCGTGTCCGTCGTTATAGCCAGCTTCGCCAAGCAAAATGTAAGCAGGTTCAGCAAGAACTCCACCCTTAACTTTTCCGCCTGCGCCTTCAAGATTTCTTGCCATTCCTTCTTTGTCCGCTTGCAAACCTTTAACAACCGAACTCATTCTAGAAACAGCCATTGTAAAGCCGGCAACATAATCAGCAATAAAACGCTGACTTGCAGAATTAGTTAAATCGCGCTGATGTTCAGAAATTTGGTCCATGTAAAAAGTAATTACGCGCGGACACATTGCCTTCCACAAAGATTTAACGTGTTCCGAATTCCACGGATTTCTCTTTTGCGGCATTGTAGACGAACCAACCTGAGTAGCCGAAAAATATTCAAAAACTTCGCCAATTTCTGAACGTTGCAAATTGCGTAAATCGTCTGCAAGGTTTGCAATAATTCCAAACGCAACATTCATTTCTAGCAAAAGTCGCAAAACGTGTTCCGGTTCAACCAATTGATTCGAATATTCAGAAGGTTTTAATCCCAAAAATCCTGTGTAAATGCGTTCAAGTTCTTCTGGATCTTTTACAATCATACTTGGACCATTGTAAGAACCAACTGGACCAGCAAGTTTTCCAACTAAATCTTTGCTTAATTCTTCTATTTTTAAAATAGATTTTCCAAGTCGCGCAACAAATTCTGCAATGCTCCAACCAAAAGTAATTGGAACTGCGTGCTGTCCGTGCGTTCTTCCAACTTGTGGAGTTGCACATTCGCGTTCCGCAATATCGCAAAGATAATTTTCCAACTTTTTAAGTTCTGGCAAAACAACATTTTGCGTAACGTCGCGCATTCGGCAACTTAACGCTGTATCCAAAATATCTACGCTAGTTGCGCCCAAGTGGACAAGCGGGCCAATTTCTGCGCTAACTTTTGTTTTCATAACATTAACAAGCGCGCGAATATTGTGTTTAGTTTTTTCTTCTTCTTTATAAACTTCTTCTGGGTCAATTTTTTCGGCAACTTCGTCAAGTTCTTTTGCAATTTTGTCGGTTAATTGCCCGCGAACTTTTAAGTGCGCTTTTACCAAAGCTGCTTCGCACTTTGCGCACGAACGAATAGAAGCCTGTTCCGAAATATATTTAGAAAGGCCATCAAAAACTTCTTTTTCAGACAATGAATATCTGTGATCAATACAACTAATATTTTCAAAAATGTTACGAGTTTCCATAATTTTTATTATAAAGAATTCCAAATAGAATAACAACTTTGAATAATCACAATATTATCCAAAATGTTGATTTTTAGTAATTGACACGCCCCCCCCCAATGATAAGATACAACATCTAATTTTCATATACATAAAAAGGAGTTTTTTATGAAAAAATTATTAGCAGGCATCGCAGTATTTTGCGTTGCAGTTTTTGGTGCAATGGCAAACGTAGAAATGGACTTAAACCTTTACGCAACACCACTTGCAACTTACGATCTTGGAAACGACACAGAAATGCGTCCTAATGCACCATTTGGCTTTGAAGACCAATTCGGATTTTATTTTGTTTCGCCAACAAGTTGGTTAGACGTTGGTTTAGCACTTTCTGACGGTTTTGACTTTAACGTTGGTGTAAAACAATATTATGATGGCGATAAAGTTTTTTCTGATGATGACGCATTTGGTTTTAGCGGATATTTAACTTTAGGCCCAACAGTTCGCTTTAATCTTGGCGATATGCACTCTTTCTTTGTTTCTACTGGTCTAGGAGGAACCATATTCGGAATGAACTATGAAACGACTTCTTCTGATTATTATGGCAACGAAGAAACAGAAGAAAATCTTGATTTTATATTTTCTTTTGACTACAACCTTGATTTAGGCTACAGAATTTGGCTTGTAAACAAAACAGGCTTTCACTTTGGTTTTGACGTTGGTTACGATTTAACTGTTCCACTTGCATTAACTGCAACAAACGATGATTACAAAGATGATTTGGAAGGCGGTTCAAAACACAAAATCTACTTTGGCGTAGCATTCAACTTTGGCGACAAAAGCCCAGACAAGTTCTAAAATATAAAAAAAATAAAAATCCGCTAATTTTCTAGCGGATTTTTTTATCTAACCATAAAATCTCTTTTCTAAAAATCAACTACATCATATATACAAAAAATTGCAAAATTTGCACATATCTAGTTGTAATCTACACCAAATTACTATAAAATGGGGCAGATATTAAAATAAAGGGGCAGATGATTTTGCGAAACTTTGAATATTTCGAAACTGCAAAATGTTATTTAACAGCAGAAAACGTTAAACTTATTTCTTCATGTTATGAACATAAAGGCAAACAAGAACTTTTTATAGAAGCAAACAAAGATGAATTAAAAACACTTTTAGATGTTGCCAAAATTCAAAGTACAAAAGCATCAAATGCAATCGAGGGAATTTTTTCAACAGACAAACGAATTGCAGAACTTGTTCAACAAAAAAATAAACCAAAAAATCGAAATGAACAAGAAATTTCTGGCTATAGAGATGTACTTTCTACAATCCATGAAAGTTACGACTACATAAATCCTACTGTAAACGTAATTTTACAATTACATCGCGACCTTTACTCATACACAGGAACAAAAGAAGGCGGAACTTTAAAATCAAGTGATAATATTATTGCTCAAGTAAACTCAAACGGAAAAACTAGTATAAGATTTAAACCAATAAGCGCATTTGAAACAAAAAATGCAATGGATGCTATGTGTAATTCATTTATTGAAGAATGGAACAAAAATCGCATTGAAAAACTTATCATAATACCTATGTTCATTCTTGATTTTCTGTGTATTCACCCTTTTAACGATGGAAATGGAAGAATGAGTAGACTTTTAACGCTTCTTTTACTCTATAAATCTGGATTTATAGTTGGAAAATACATAAGCATTGAAATGATAATAGAAAAAACAAAAGAAAGTTATTATTCTTCGTTGCAAACTTCTGATTTAGACTGGCACAACGGAAAAAACAACTATGAATCATTTATAAAATATTTTTTAGGAATACTTTTAAAAGCCTACTCTGAATTTGAAGAAAGAGTTTCATATCTTTCACAAGATAAAATTTCAAAATCAGAACGAATTGAAAAACTTATTAAAAATTCCGTTGGCAAAATAAGTAAAAAAGATATTCTTGAAAAATTTCCTGATATTAGTATGCGTACTGTAGAAAGAACACTAAATGAACTTCTAACTGCTGGCAAAATACAAAAAATTGGTGCTGGTCCTAAAACTTCTTATATATGTCTATCCTAAAGGAGTAACAAAACTATGGCTCAAGTAAAAAAAACAAACGCAATTAGAATATTAGAAACGCTAAAAATTCCGTACGAAGCAAAAGCTTACGAAGACGACGGCGAACATCCGCTTGCAAAAGGTGCAGCCGGCAGAACGGCAGAAAAGTTAGGAATTGACCCTGCAACCGTTTACAAAACAATTGTTATGCGAACCGACACAAAAGAACTTTGCGTGTTTTTGCAATCTTCTTTGCACGAAATTAACTTAAAAAAAGCGCGAAACGCCGCAAGTTGCAAAGAAATTGCACCAATTAAACCAGAAGAACTGCTTAGCGCAACTGGTTACGTTCGCGGCGGTTGTTCACCATTAGGAATGAAGAAAAAACTTCGCACTTTTATAGATTCGTCCGCACTTACGCACGAAAAAATCCACATAAGCGCAGGCGTTCGCGGAATGCAACTTGCACTTGCCCCGCAAGATTTAATAAAAGCGTGCAACGCAACTGTTGTAGATTTAGTTCTTGAATAAAACGTTCAGCGCACTAAAAACCATTCTAAAACAAAAACAACTACACAGCAAACCGACGCTACAGAAAAAAGTCCGCCACCAAAAAGCGCAACAACAATTCCAATTAAAAGAGCCGCAATTCCTGCCACTGGAATTTGCGTTGCTTCTATAATTGCAGGAAAAGTCATTACAGCCAACGTAATATACGGAACGTAATATAAAAACGACTTTATAAATTTATTTTTAATAGGTTTACGAATTAAAGTTAGTGGCAAAACGCGAATTAAATATACAACAACAAAAGAAACTAAAATATAAATCCAAATATTTCGGCTCATAATTCTTCCTTTTTTTCTCCAATCTCATCACTTTTTTCACTTTCTTCACTATTTTCTATTGGTTGTACTACCGCACAAACTGCCGAAATAATAATTGTAAGAATTACAGTTCGCGTTCCGCTAGAAATTTCTTTTACAAAAGGCAAAATAGAAAAAACATAACTTAAAGCAAAACCACAAATAACGCCAACAGCAATTACAAAACTTTTTTTGCAAGGCGGAACAATAATAGCAATAAACATTCCGTACAAAGCAACGCTAAGCGCACTAACAATTCTTGTAGGTAAATAAGTTCCAGCAACTACGCCAAGCGACGTTGCAATGCACCAAGCCGGAATTGAACAAAGAATAACTCCGTAACTATAACGTGGATTCAAATATCCGTTTTGCGAAATAGAAAGTCCAAAAATTTCGTCTGTAATTGCATAACCAATAAAAAATCTATGAAAAAACGGCATTTTTGGGTCAAGTTTTTGCGAAAGCGAGCAACTCATTAAAAAATAGCGCGCATTTATTACTAAAGTTGCAACGGCAACTTCTATATATGTAGATTTTGATTTTATTGCAGAAAAAAGCGCATATTCGCCCGCACTTGCAACATCAAAAAAACTAGCAAAAAATCCTTGAACAGCATTTAATCCCGCATTTTTAGCAACAATTCCCAAAGAAAAAGCAACCGCAAAATAACCAAGCCCAATAGGAACGGCATCTTTAAAACCTTTCCAAAAAACATTGTTTTTCATAAAAAAAGTATAGCATATTTCTAATTAATAATTAATAATGTATAATTATTTGGGCGCAAGTTGTTTTCGTAAGCGGGTGTTTCAGGGTTCCGCTACGCTCATTCCTTCGGAACGTGCCTTCGTCACGCCCTTACATACCCGAGCGCAGATTTTTTTAGCAGAACAAAGATTTTTGACTAATTTTCAATTCACAATTTATATTGTATAATCAACAAAAAGAAAACATAAATCAAGAAATAAGGAAATAAAAATGAAAGTTTTAGTTATTGGCGGAGCCGGCTACATTGGAAGCCACGTTGTAAAAGAATTAATGAAGGCTGGCCACAAAGTTACTGTTTTTGACAATCTTTCTAGCGGATTACGACAAAATCTTTTTTCAGAAAACGAATTTATTTACGGAAACACTTTAATTCCAGAAGAACTAGATGCCGCGTTTGAAAAAGGCTTTGACGCGTTCATTCATCTTGCGGCTTTTAAAGCGGCAGGCGAATCTATGGTAAAGCCTGAAAAATATTCTGTAAACAACATAAATGGAACATTAAACATTATGAACGCCGCAGTTAAACACAACTGTAAAATAATGATTTTTAGTTCAAGCGCGGCAACTTTTGGCGAACCTGAATATCTTCCAATAGACGAAAAACATCCGCAAAAGCCAATAAATTATTACGGATTTACAAAACTAGAAATAGAACGATTTATGGATTGGTACGACCAAATTAAAGGTTTAAAATTTGCCGCGCTTCGCTACTTTAACGCAGCAGGTTACGACCCAGAAGGCGTAGTTTGCGGACTTGAACAAAATCCAGAAAATCTTTTGCCACGCGTAATGGAAGCCGCATTAGGAAAACGCTCTTTAAAAATTTTCGGCACAGATTACGACACTCGCGATGGAACTTGCATTCGCGACTACGTTCACGTAACAGATTTAGCACGCGCGCACGTTATGGCGTTAGACTACATTGCAAAAAATCATAAAAGCCTAAAACTGAACCTTGGAACAGAAAAAGGCACAACCGTAAAAGAAATTATAGAAGCCGCTCGCCGCATTACAGGAAAGCCAATTCCAGCAGAAGAAGCACCACGCCGCGAAGGAGATCCTGCAAGTTTGTATGCAACAAGTAAATTGGCAAAAGAAATTCTAGGCTGGGAACCAAAATATAGCGACGTAGACACATTAGTGGAAACAACTTGGAAAGCGTATATGAAACAATAGGAAACGAAAATATGAGTAAAGAATGGCTAAACAGCGTTTATAGCGATGGTTCAAAATATTTTGTTAGTAATCCTTGCCCTAAAAAAGGCGAAAAAATTAAAATTGCGTTGCAACTTTCAGAAAAATCGCCAATAAAAGATGTTTTCTTTACCGGAAAACAAAATGGCGTAGGTTTTCCTACAAAAATGCAAAAAACGCAACAAAAAAACGGACTTTTGCGCTACGAAGCAGAAATTACAATTTGGGAAAAAGAATTTTCTTACTATTTTATTCTTTCCACTCAAAATTACATTTATTATTACAATCAATCTGGCATAAAAACTTTTATTCCAGACGAAAGCCAAAATTTTCGCATTCTAACAGATTATGTTCAACCAGAATGGGTAAAAAATGCAGTTTTTTATCAAATTTTTCCAGAAAGATTTTGTAATGGCGACCCAAATTTAAGCGTAAAAGACGGCGAATATGAATTTGAAGGCCACAAAACTATTCAAGTAAAAAATTGGAACGAAACTCCAACAGAATATTCAAAATCATTTTGTCTAGATTTTTACGGTGGCGATTTAATTGGAATTAAACAAAAAATTCCTTACTTAAAAAAACTTGGAATAACCGCAGTTTACTTAAATCCTATTTTTTATGCGGCAACAGTTCACAAATATGATTGCTTAGACTATTTTCACGTAGATCCGCATTTTGGTGGCGACAAAGCACTAGAAGATTTAATAAAAGAATTGCACAAAAACGGAATAAAAATTATTTTAGACGTTTCTATAAATCACACAGGAACTGCAAACCGTTGGTTTAATAAAGATGGAACTTTTTTTCCAAAATCAGAAGGCGCATATAATAATCCAAATTCAGAAGAACGCGAATATTACTTTTTTAATTCCGACAATTCGTACAAATGTTGGTTTAACGTGCCTTCGCTACCAACATTAAATTACACAAGTCAAAAGTTGCGTGCGCGCCTTTATCGCGACTCTGATTCCGTTGTAAAAAAATGGCTTAAAGAACCTTACAAAACAGACGGTTGGCGTTTTGACGTTGCCGACACAATGGCGCGAAATAACGAAATTCAACTTCATCACGAAGTTTGGCCAGAAATTAGAAAAAGCATTAAAGAAGAAAATCCACAAGCATATATTTTAGCAGAAGATTGGACAGATTGCTCTGAATTTTTAAATGGAAACGAATGGGACAGTCCAATGGATTATTACGGTTCTTGTCGCCCAATTCGCGCATTTTATGGCCAAGTTGATTTTCAAAATAGCCACATTCCAGAATTAAATTCTGTTCATTTTAAGTGGACGGCAAAAGATTTTGCAGATTGCATTGTAAACTTTCGTGCTAAACTTCCGTTTGTAATGCAACAAAATTTGTTTAATTTGCTAGATAGCCACGACATTTCGCGTTTTCATAACGATAAAAATATGAAAAATGATTTTGTTCGTGGCGCTGTAATTATGATTTTTACTTTGCCAGGTTGCACAAATATTTATTATGGCGACGAAGCAGAAATAGACGGAGTTTTAGGAACAAACGAAGGTTGTCGCTATCCAATGCCATGGAACAAAGACATAGAAAATCTTTCTTCTTACAAACTTTATTCAAAACTTTGCAAAATTAAGACAAGCGCAAAATCCTTTAAGGACGGCGGATTTAAAATTGTTTGGGCAAAAGATTATGTTTTTGCGTTTGCGCGCTTTGCCGAAGATGAACTTTACTTTACGGTTGCTTCTAGCGATAGTGAAGAACGCGAAATTGCGATTCCATTAAATATTTTTGGAAAATCGTTTGCAAATGCCACAACACCAAAAAGCGACGCACTTGGCGAACCAATTGCGTGCGAAATTAAAGATGAAAACTTGCTATTAAAAGTTCCAGCCGGAAAAGCGTATTTAATAAAAATTCAAGTAAACAACTAATAGCCCAAATTTCGACTTTTAGTACAAACCAATAAAAATTGTCTGTGCGGAGCAGAAACCGGCTTTTGCGAACACTTTGAGGGCTGAGGTTGCGTAGCAACCGGTAAGATAAATTTCCTTACAGCC
>CAZJOU010000086.1:0-1454 GCA_964547685.1 uncultured Treponema sp.
CGTGCTTACGATAACGGTTTCCGCGTGGTGCGCACAAATTTTAATTAATTTTGGCTCAGTTCTACTAAGCAACTGAATCTTGAAAACGATGTCATTGCCGTGCTTGACACTGCGATGTTTCTGCAAGAAACTCGTTTGCAATCTATAAAAAGTAGATTATCGGGTCAAGCCCGATAATGACAGTTTTTCAGTTAGAATGTCAAACAGAGCCTTAATTTCAGAGTTTTTTTCTTATTGAGATTTTTTTTGTAAAAAAAGTGAAAATCTTGCTTGCAAAAAAGAATTCTTTAAGTTATAAATAAATTGTTAGTTAGCCAATGCTAACTCGTTCCTTACAAAATACGAAGTTTTCGTGTTTAGATGGCGGGAAGAAAAACCTTAAATAATCCCTCAAAAAAGGCAGTTTCCTTCAAATCACTTCCCGCCATTTTTTTTTATTTTTTTACTTCGTTTACAAGTTCCTTTCCTTCGCTAAAATCTTTGTAGTTGTTTAATGTTACGCTTGCGATGTTAGAAAGCGCGGTTTTTGTTAAGAACGCTTGATGTCCTGTAATTATTACGTTCGGGAACGTTAAAAGGCGCGCAAGAACGTCGTCGGTTATAACTTCGCTTGACCAATCTTTAAAGAAAAACTGGCTTTCTTCTTCGTAAACATCAAGAGCCGCGCCGCCAATGTATTTGTGTTTTAGCGCGTGAACCAATGCTTTTGTGTCAATTAGCGCGCCACGTCCTGTGTTTATAATAACTGCGTCCGGCTTCATCATTTTTGTTGTGTCGTGGTTTACAATGTGCCGAGTTTCGTTTGTAAGCGGACAATGGAACGTAAGAACATCGCTTTGCTTAAAAATTGTTTCTATATCAACGTAAGTAAAGCCATTTTGCGCCGCCCATTCGTTATTTGGAAAAGGGTCGTAACAAATAATTTTCATTCCTAAGCCTTTTAAAAGTTCCGCCATTACGCGACCAATTTTTCCTGTTCCAAAAACGCCAGCTGTAAGCCCAAACAAATCGCGGCCAGTTAAACCTTCTATATTAAAGTTTGCGGTTTTTGTGCGAATGTACGCTTGCGGAATGTGGCGAGTTAATGCCATTAAAAGTGCAAGAGCGTGTTCTGCAACTGCGTGCGGAGAATAAGCCGGAACGCGAACAACTTTAATTCCGTATTTTTTCGCGGCCGCTAAATCAACATTGTTAAAGCCAGCACAACGCAACAAAATTATTTTTATTCCACATTCTTTTAAAGTTGCAATTACTTGTTCGTTTAAAACATCGTTTACAAAAACGCAGATTGCATCAAAACCTTTTGCCGTAAACGCAGTTTTTTCGTTAATCCTAAATTCAAAATATTCAATTTCAAAACCAAACTTTTCGTTTTCTTTTGAAAAAGATTCCTTGTCATAAGAACGAGTATCATAAAAAGCAATTTTTGCCATTTTTTCCTCCGTAATTTATTG
>CAZJOU010000086.1:1554-8231 GCA_964547685.1 uncultured Treponema sp.
GCTTTTTCTTTTACGGATTCCATATCGATATTTGCAACAAGATTGTCAATATTTTTTAATAAATCCATAAGGCGTTCCAAAGCGTTGTGAATGTATATAAAATAGTAAACTTGGGTTCCTTTTTTGTGGCTTATAATCATTCCAGAATCTTTTAAAATTCTTAAATGGTGCGAAATTGCAGGGCGCGAAAGGTGAGTTTTAGCCGTTATATCTTGAACGTCCATTCCTTCTACGCCAGATTCTGCTAAAATAAAAAGAATTTTTTGACGCACAGAATCGCTTAGCGCCGTCATATAAGTAGAACAGACCTTGAATTTTTCTCTAATAAAATTTACTTTTTCTTTATATTCTTCAGAACTGATTGCTTCCATTTTTTACTTCTTTAAATTTTTATAAATCAAAAGGTTTATAAGTTTATTTGTTTAAGAATATAAACATATTTTTGGCAAGTGTCAAGAATTTAAGAAATTATAGCTTTTTAAAACAAATTTTTTAGCAATTTTTTAGTTGCGTCTTGTGCGGCATTTTTTCCTGCATTTTGAATTTGCTTATTAATTTCTTTTTTCTTAGATTCAAGTTGATTTTTTAAGCTTTCAACTTGATTTTGTTGATTAGAAACTAAATCTTTAATATCCATAAACTGATTTATTTGTTCAGAAGCAATTCCTGTTTTTTCGCTAAGTAACGTTGTAACCTTTGTTTTTGCGTCATTTGCTATTGTGTTTAATTCGCCAGTTAGTGCATTTGTTACAGGAGTTACAATTTGCAAAGCAAGTTTGTCCATATTTGTAATTTTTAAGACAAGTCCATTAGTTGCGTCGTAACCTGCGTCAAAACCTACAGTAAGTTTTTTAATTCCAGAAAGAGCGTTTTTATAAATTGTACAAACTTTTTCAGGAGTAAAATCCATTCCCGTCATTTCGGAAAGTGCCATATCAAGCGTTCCGCCAACAACAAAAGTTCCGTTTTTATCCGCAGTTAAAGTTGCATTTATGTCGCTATTAGATTTTAGCGCAAAAACTTGTGCGTCGGCATTTATTGGGTAGCCTTTTCCGTTGTATTTTGCTAAAACTAGTGGCGCAGAAGAAGAATCGCGCGCATCTATAGTTACATTTGCATTGTTTGCTTTTCCTAAAACCTTAAAATCTGCATTAATTTTTGCAGGTTTTCCGCGCATATTTTGGTCGCTAGAAATTTCTGTTGCAGTTCCTTCGAACAAAAGATTATTAGTTTGATATTCATAACCAGACGCTTTTACATTTTCTATTAAAAGTTTTGGAACTGTATCGTTTTTATAGTAAATAGTTCGTCCTGCAAGTCGGTCGTGCGTAACCTTTTGCTTTTTTGCTTTTTTTTCTTTCGTTTCGGAATTTTCTGTACTTTCCGAATCTGAATTAGAAGAACCTTTTGCGCTAAGAGCAGCATTCATTGCTTTATCTATGTAAGGATAAAATTTTCCGGCTTTTTCGTATAAAATAGAAGTAATTGCGTCGGACATTATATTTTTTAATCCATCTACAGAAAATAATTTTTTCATTTCCGAAATTTTAGAATCAACTAAATCCGTGTCAGACTTTATTGCCGCTGTAAGTTCATTTGAATATTCAGTTACAGCAGAAGTGTCTGTTTTTATATCAGTTGCAGTTGATTTCATTTTTTTCTGCAAAGATTCCGATTCCGTAATTGCCGTATTTACATTTTCTAGCATTTTTGTAAGTTTTGAAACGTCGTAAATTTTTCCCCAATCAGTTTTTACAATTTCGTTTACGCTAGAAGAAAGATTTTTAATAGAAGTTTCGTATTCGCTTGGAACATTCTTCCATTTTTCAACTTTTGCTTGAACATCAGAAGAAATTGTTTTTGCAACTTCTGGTGACTTTAATTCATTTTGAACATTTTCTAGCATTGTTTCCGGATTATAATTTTCGAACATTTCTTTTAGTTTTGCAGAAGCAGCATCTGCAAGGCTTGTTGATTCTTCTTGAACTTTTTTTATAACTGTTTTTTCTGACTTTGTTTTTGAATCTTTTATAAGTTCACCAGAAGTTTTTCTGTCTGTATCAAGCGCAACGCCAGAAACTTCTATATTTTTTGCATGAAATTTTCCGCGAAGTAAATCTGTAAGGTTGAACGAAACATCAATTTTATCAATTTGGAAAATATTTTTCATTGGAGAATCTGCATTTGCTTGTTCCAAACCGTCAATTTCCAAAGATGCGCCAAAAATTTGTAAATCTACTTTTGCAATGTCGGTTTTTGCGCCAAAAATTCCTTGCATTGCAGAAGTAATTGCTTTTTCTACAACAATATTTTTAAAGATTGTAACTGTAATTCCAATTGCACAAATTAAGCAAACAGCTGCAATAAGCGGAACAAATTTTATTCCAACCTTTTGATTTTTTACATCTTTTGCAATAATTTTACAGCGATTAAATTCTTCTTTTGGCAAAGTTGATTTTTTATCAACAACAAGAATTTCGCGCCCTTTTTTATCTGTAATTTTTGTAAATTGTTTTTCTACAAGTTTTTTATCTGTTTCAATGTAAATTTTTTTTAGAACTTTTTTTTCAAATGATTTTTCTGTGTATTTTTTCTTAAAAAGTCCAGGCAATTTTTTTGCAGAAACAACTTTTACTTTTTTTTGCTTTTTTGCAGGAACTTTTTTTTCTTGAACAGAAATTTCTTTTGTTTTATTTGAACTAGATGTTTTGGAACTTGAATCTTGAGAAACTACACTTTTTGCTTCTACTGTTTTTTCAGAAGATTTTGAAACTTTTTCCTTTGTTGTTTTATCTTCTGATTTTGTTTCTAAATCTTTTTTTTCTGCCATTTTACTCTCCTACAACAATTCTGCTGCTTTAGAAGCAATTTTTCCAATAACTGGAAGTTGATAAATAGTTTTTAGCACTTTAGAATCGTTAAATCGTGGCGCAATATGTTTTCGCCAAAGTTTTATAATTATCATCATAATAACAAAAAGTGGAATATATGCTAAAAGTCCAAAAACAAGCGAACCTGCAACTATTGTATTATTAAATTTTGTAAATCCTACAAAAGGAACGTCTAATGCCCAAGCGTAAAAATTTTCTAGCGGAGCAAATGTTAGAACTGCATAGCCAATTTTATCGAATAGCGGGTCAAAAAGATATGCAACAAGGCTTCCTATAAGAATCATTATGTAATAGCCGCACTTATTAATTCTTACAAAAGCAAAAAAGATAAAAAGAACATACCACAAAAGATTGTTTTTTGGCATAAATCCAAGTATTAGTCCAATGCAAAAAGAATTTGCAATTTGCGACGGCTTAGAGTTTGAATTAAGCGCCTTTAAAAAATTTACCAAATAAGCAAGCATTTTTCCTCCGTAAAAATTTATTCTATTATAACATAATATTGAATTATTTACAGAAAAGAATTTATCAAAAGATAATTATTAGCCCAAATGTTATTACTTTGCGTCTTTTTGAAAATTGCTTGTGTTTCGTTCCCAAAAAACTCCGTCGGCATAACCTTGAATTGTTTTGTTTTCTTTTGCCATTTCTAAGCGTTTTTGCGCCCAAACACAATATTGTTCATTCATTTCTACGCCACAAAAATTTCTTTCTAACTTAAACGCTGTTACCGCTGTAGAACCACTTCCCATAAAAGGATCAAAAACAAAATCGCCTTTATTACTAGAAGCAAGAATTAGTTTAGCTAAAAGTTTTTCTGGTTTTTGCGTAGGATGTTCTGTATTTTCTGCCATTGACCAATATGGAACAGAAATATCGTCCCAAAAGTTAGACGGAAAAGTGTCGCGAAATTTTCCATTTTCTGTTTCTTCCCAATCTTTTGGTTTTCCGTTTTCTTTATATGGCGCAATAACTTTTCGCCTTTGTTTTACGCTTTCTGTATTAAAAGTAAAATCAGACGAATTTACAGTGCAAAACCAAATATCTTCCATTGAATTTTTCCAGTTATGTTTTGCGCCACGACCTTTTTCGCGTTGCCAAGTAATTCTATTTTGAACAAAAAAATATTTACGTAAAACATTTTCTATTG
Source organism: uncultured Treponema sp. (assembly GCA_964547685.1). Lineage (GTDB taxonomy): Bacteria > Spirochaetota > Spirochaetia > Treponematales > Treponemataceae > Treponema_D. Next base: position 5,596 of record CAZJOU010000086.1, read on the forward strand.
CAGAAGAAGATTTCCAGTCGCAACAAACATAAATGCTTGCGTTCGGTTTTAAAAGCGGTTTTATTTTTAAAATCCATTCTTCTGTATATTTTTCGTATTTTTCGTAAGACATTTTATAAAAATTGTAGCCGTTAAAACTTTTATCAATATTATAAGGCGGATCTGCAATTAACAAATCCACAAAAGATTGTGGCAGCTTTGAACAAACTTCTAGCGAATTTCCTAAAATTATTTTATTCGTTATATTTTTTACAGAAAAATCTTTGCAATCAGAAAAAAGACATTTTTGTAAAAGCAATTTTCCTTCTTTGTCATTTACAGAAAGATTGATTGTTTTGTTTTTTGGCGATTTAGCGTTTTCCATTATTTTAACTTTATTCTTGAATTTGAATTTGAATAGGACAATGGTCGCTTCCTGTTACATTAGAAAGAATTGTAGAAGAAATTACTTTGCTTTCGTAATTTTTGTGAACGCACCAATAATCTATTCGCCAACCAATATTCTTTTCGCGAGCATGAAATCTGTAGCTCCACCAAGTATATTGTTTTGGTTCTTTGTTAAACATTCTAAAAGTGTCTACGTAGCCGGCCGCTAAAAAGTTTGTAAACCATTCGCGCTCTTCTAGAAGGTAACCTGGATTTTTTTCGTTTGTTGCAGGATTTGCCAAATCTATTGGAGTGTGCGCAACGTTGTAGTCGCCACCAAGCACAACATTGTAACCTTCCGAAACAAGTGAATTGCACTTTTTTAGAATTGCGTCGTTAAAAGCAAGTTTGTAATCTAAGCGAGCGCCTGCTTCTTGGCTATTTGGAAAATATGCGCTAATTACGGCAATTTTTCCGAACTTTGCAATAGAAACGCGACCTTCGTCGTCAAAACGTTCGTCGCCAAGATTTTCTACAGAATCGGGCTTTTTTTTGCTATAAATTGCAGTTCCACTGTATCCTGGCTTTTTTGCACTAGAAAAAAACGAAAAATATTTTGGAGAATTGTCAAAAAGTCCGCCATTTTCTTCGCTAAAAGCATTTTCGCCATACGAAGGCGAAAGCAATTCGTTAGAAAGTTGCGAAGGATTTGCTTTTGTTTCTTGAATACAAACAACATCTGCGTTGCAAGTTGCAAGCCAAGACAAAAAACCTTTTTTTTCTACAGCACGAAGTCCGTTTACATTCCAAGAAATAATGTTCATAAAAAATCCTTAAAAAAATTATAGCAAAAATACTAAATTGATAAAATGACAAATACGCTAAATTTTAGGATTTTTTTTTATCGATTTGCACAAATTTAATTTCCTAAATCTGCGTAAATCCGCTGACGAAACTTTGTTTCGTGAATCTGCGGGAAATTCACTTTTCCCAAAATCTATATTTTTTTAGAAAAATGCAAAAAAATATTTTCCGAAAAACCTATTGACTTTGTAGGTAATTGAATGATATAAAATAAACAGTTCATTTTACGGAGGACTAATATGAAAAAATTATCTTTTATAAAATCAGTAGGAATTGCAGTTGCACTTTTTGCAACGACTTTGCTTTCTTCTTGCGGTGGAGCAAAATTTCGTACTGTAGACGAAATTAAAAAAAGCGGAACTTTAAAAGTTGCGGTTTTTAGCGACAAAAAACCTTTTGGTTACGTAGACGAAAACGGAAAGTATCAGGGTTACGATATTTATTTTGCAGAACGAATTGCAAAAGATTTAGGTGTAAAAATTCAGTATGTTCCAGTAGAAGCGGCCGCTCGTGTAGAAGTTTTGGAAACTGGAAAAGTAGACATTACTTTGGCAAACTTTACGGTAACTCCGGCGCGCGCAGAAAAAGTAGATTTTGCTCTTCCTTATATGAAGTGCGCTTTGGGCGTTGTTTCTAACGAAAAAGATTTTATTACAAAACCAGAAGATTTAAACGGAAAAACTTTGGTTGTAGCAAAAGGAACAACAGCCGAAACTTATTTTTCGCAAAATTATCCAGAAGTAAATCTTTTAAAGTTTGACCAATATAGCGAAGCATACAATGCATTGCTTGACGGACGCGGAGCCGCTCTTTCTACAGACAACACAGAAGTTTTGGCTTGGGCAATTGAAAATCCTGGCTTTGCAGTTGGAATTGAATCTTTGGGTTCACTTGACACAATTGCTCCTGCTGTTACAAAAGGAAACACAACTTTGCTTAATTGGCTTAACGACGAAATTGTAAATCTTGGAAAAGAAAACTTTTTCCACGCAGACTACGAAGCAACTTTGCGCGCAACTTACGGAAAAGATTCTAACGCAGATAATCTTGTAGTAGAAGGCGGAAAAGTAGAGTAGTAAGTAAAATAGTCCGAATATCGACTTTTAGTACAAACTAATAAAAACAGTCTGTGCGGAGCAGAAAACGGCTTTTGCGAGCACTTTGAGGGCTGAGGTTGCGTAGCAACCGGTAAGATAAAATTCCTTACAGCCTCAACCGTGCGTAGCAAAAACGGATTTCTGCGTAAGCACAGACTGTTTTGCTAAATCGACTAAAAAGTCGACATTTGGGCTAATTAAAATGCGAATGGCTTAAGGATTGTAGTGGGCGCGAAGCGCGCCGTCGCTTGCGACGGCCGGCCGCTAGGCGAGCGAAGCGAGAGCCACGAAAAGCCTGACGGCAAACGA
>CAZJOU010000087.1:0-8121 GCA_964547685.1 uncultured Treponema sp.
AATATCGCGGTCGCCAAAAGCAAGCGAAACTTGACTAAATTGTATAAATGCCATACCTACAATTCCATGTAAAATTAGTTATAAAAACAAACTGTACGAAACAAAAAACGGATTTTGCAACCGCATTTGGGGTCTAGTTTGTGTAGTGCGCTAGCACGAAACAAACGAGGGGTACCCCAACCGCGGATTGCAAAAACGGATTTTTGTTGAAGTACAGTTTGTTTTTGTTTCTATTCCGCTTTATTAAAGAATACAATCAAAGGCGAAATTCCGCGTTCTTTAAACGTATTATTGTCTATAACTGCGCCAGTTGCATCTTCAAAGCGAAGGCCATTTTCTTCGATTTTATAGAAAAAGTTTACTTCTTTGTTTGTTCCATCAAACTTAAACGTTACAACTCCATCGTAAGCGGCAGAAAGCGAACGAATTAAAAAATATTTAATTTGAACCGTTCCCGTGCTTTTTGCGCCAGAAGGAATAACGCCCGGAACAAGAAGATTCTTGTTGTTCCAAGTAAACGTATGGTTTTCGCGCAAAGAAAGCTGACCATAACTAGAAGAGCGAAAGTTAGGACCAAACATATAAAGTCGTTCGTATTCAGTTTCTCGGCGTTGAATTTCTTCTTGCATAAGTTGTTCAATGTCTTCTTCTATAATAACAAGATTAAAATCTTCTGGTTTGCCACTTTCGCCAGTGTAGCGAACAACAATATAAGTTGGACTTTTTACAGAAACAATAATTGGAATGTCATTAAGTTTGTATGCGTTTGCATTAACAATCGTATTATCTTCAACTGCACCTGTATAATCCCATTCTTTATTTTTTGCTTCTGGCATATTAAATGAAAGTTTGTTTGTTTCTTCGTCAAGATGTAAATTATAAGAAAGATTTATTCTGCTAGGGTCAATTCGTCCTGTGTCAATCATTACTTTGTAAGATTCTGGATACCAAATTCCTTTTAGCATTTCCGTAAGTTCTGCGTCAACTTTGTTTTCTTCCTCTACAATTTCGCCATTAATTCTGTTTCCGTCTGCATCTGTTTGGAAAAGTCTAAGATTGTAGCTAAAACACCAACCGACAGTTCCATCGCTAGTTAGAACTCTAAGCCAGTCGCCTTCTAGCGCATTTTTGCCAGCCATAACCGCTTGTCCTTGACCTTTATACAAAACTTTTATTGTTTCCGCTTTTTTTAAACGATAAACTTGTTTTGCTGTGTTTACAGGCTCTGCGCGCATAGGAAGTCCGTCTAAAGCAACAGAAGCATAAGTGTGCTTGTATTCTTCGTATTTTTTTGCAGTTTTTTTTGCTTTAAATTTCATTTCCGGGTCGGTAATTTGCCACAAAGGAATTTCAATTTTTCCGTTAGAAGTTCCAATTACATAAACTTGCGAAATATTTGAACGTATATAAACTGGAACTAAATCTCCGTCCTGAAGTTTTTGTTCCGGAAGATTCCATAAAAGAACGCCGTAACCTTTTACACGTCCAGAACAAGAAACAAAAATCAATAATAAGAATGTTAAAATAGAAATAAAATTTGTTTTTCGCATAAAATCTAGTTTAGCAGAAAAAGCAAATATGCTCAATTTGTAGATAATTCATTGTAGATAATTTATAATTTATAATTGTGCAGGGCGTTCCGGCCACACTCGCACGCTAGTTACGAGTGTGGGTCGGGCTTTTCAGGGTTCCGGCTTTCGCCTACATTGCTTCGCAACGCGCTTTTGGCGCGCCCTTACAATCCACTAACGCAGCTGTGGCTCGCAGGTAAGCAATTATTTCGCTTTAAATTCTGGTTCTTCCTCTGCGGCTAAAGCGGCACCTGCTAAGTCGTCTATGTATTGCGCGTCTGCTGCTTTTTGCCAAGTTGTTCCCGCAGATTTTAGCGAATGCATTTGCTCTTCTTTTCGCGCATTGCGTTTTTCTAAAAGTTGCTTTGCTGCTAAAATAATTTCTGTCGCTTCGTTTGCTCGAACATGCAATGCTTGAGCAACGGCACTTTCGTCCGCTTTGCACATATTTTCCAAAGTTGTAAACGTTTTTGTTAAAGTGCGCGCTCTTTTTTCGCCAATTCCAGGAATTTCCAAAAAAATGCTTACAGTGTTTTCTTTAGTTCTTAGCCGCTGATTTCTGCTTGTAGCAAATCTGTGGGTTTCGTCGCGAACGCGTTGCAAAAGCCGCAAAGCATCGCTACGTTTTGGTAAACAAATTGGTTTTTCCGCATAAGGTCGCCAAATTTCTTCGTCGCGCTTTGCAAGTCCAGCAATTGGAATGTCAAGGTTCAAAGATTTTAAAACTTGGTCAACTGCGTTTACTTGGCCAATTCCGCCGTCTATTAAAATTAAGTCAGGCAAATCGGCTTGTTCGTTTAAAAGGCGAGTGTAACGTCGGCTTGTTGCTTCGCGCATAGATTGAAAATCGTCAATATAACCATCAGTTGTTTTTAGGCGAAAGTAACGATAATTTTTTTTGTCTGGATTTCCGTTGTAAAAACTAATAAGACTTGCAACTGGAAATTTTCCGCCAATATGCGCAATATCAAATCCTTCTATTCTAACTGGCAAAGTTTTTAATCCAAGAATTTCTTTTAATTCTTCCAAAGCTGGAATGTCGCCACGTTCGCGCATTCTGCGAATAATATCTTCCTTTGCGTTTTCTTTTGCCATTTCTATTGCCGCTTTGTGTCGTGGCGCATTTTCTATTTCATCTGTAACTAAAATAATTTCGGAATCCGAATCAAACTGATTTTTTATCCATTTTTCAATAAATTCTAGTCCAGTTTTTGAAGAAACGTAAATTTTGGGCGGAATTTCTTCTTTAGAATTGTAATATGCACTCATAAATTCGCCTAAAAGTTCATCATCTTCGTTAAGACTTTGAACGCGGTAATTGTCGCGACCAAGCAATTTTCCTCCGCGAATTTTAAGAACGGTAAAACTTACAAGTTCGCCTTCGCGATACCAAGCTAAATAATCGCGGTCTTCTGAATCAAAACTTTCTACAATATTTTGATTTTGCATAACCATTAATGCACGAAGTCCATCACGAAGGCGAGCGGCTTTTTCAAAATTTAGTTCGGCGGCGGCTTCTTTCATTTTTGCGGTAAGTTTTTTTGTTGTTTCAGTTCCGTTTTCCTTAAGTAAGTCGCAAATTTCGCCGAAAAATTCATTGTAGGATTCTTTAGAAATTTTACCGCAACAAGGCGCTTTGCATTGTCCCATGTGGTAGTAAAGGCAAGGCGTTTCGCGCATAACAAATTTTTTGCAATGTCGCAGCGGATAAATTTGATAAAGAGTATCTATAAAAGTATCAAGAGCAGTTGCATCTGGATACGGACCAAAATATGTTGAACCGTCGTGCAAAATTGTGCGAGTTTTAAAAATGCGCGGAAAATCTTCTTTTGTAATGCGCAAAACTGGATATGATTTTCCGTCTTTTAAATCTATATTATATTTTGGTTTGTATTTTTTAATAAGATTGTTTTCTAGCAAAAATGCTTCGTATTCGTTTGCAGTTTTTATATATTCTATGCTTTTTGCGCTAGAAACAAGAAGTCTTGTTTTGATGTCTTTTTTGCCAGAAAAATAAGAGGAAAGGCGGTTCTTCAAGTTCTTTGCTTTTCCAACGTAAATAACTACGTCTTGTGGATTTTTCCACATATAGACGCCGCTAGAGGAAGGTGCTTTTAATGCAGTTTCGTGAAGAATCTCTTTGTACATACTTTAAAGATAATTATAAATCAAAAAAATGTGCAATGCTATTGCAAATTTTTAGTTTTATGTTCAAAGAAAAATTATTCATACTTCCGCAAAAATCCGTTTTTGCAAATCGCGGTTGGGGTGCCCCTCGTTTGTTCCGTGCTGGCGCACTACACAAACTAGACCCCAAATGCGATTTCAAAAGCCGGTTTTTGCTCCGTATGAATAATTTTTATTTTATTTCAAAAATTGCTCTAATAATTGCACTTTTTTTTGCTTTTGCGCTAAGTTCGGTAAAGGCGGAAGTTCATACTTTTGGCGGAAAAGTTGGTTGGAGCGAAATTAATGTTCGCAATGGAATTACTACGGGCAAAGGGCGGTTTGGTTATGAAAGTTTGGAATTGGAAACAAACTCTAACGTTGCAGACGAAAATACAGATTGCCTTATTGATTTTGAAAATGGAAAACTTTACGACAAAACTGGAAAGTACAAAGTTATAAAGAACAAAACTTCTTTTTCTAAAAAATCTATTATGGGAAAAGGTTCTGCACTTAGCCGTGCTAAAGGCGGAATTGAACTAGAAGGTAGCGAAAATTCTTTGTTTGGCGGTCAAGCGATTGCTGGTTCGTTTTCTATTGATTTTTGGATTTGTCCTTCTTCTGTAGAAAATGGCGAAGTTTTATTAAATTGGCGTTCTTCTAAAAATATTGCGGGACAAGTTGTTTATCAGTTAATTTCAACTTCATTCTATAAAAATAAAGTAATGACTATTTTTTCGAATATTTTTGAAGGTTACGAAGAAAATCGTGGCGATGTTACAATTTCTTCTTTGCGAACAATTATTCCAAATCAATGGTCGCATCATCTTATTTCTTATGAAGAAGAAACTGGAATTCTTGAATACAGAATTAATGGTCAACTAGAAGATATAAAATATCTTACAGATTCTGGACACGAAGGCGGAACTGTAATGCCAGCCGTTTTGGGCGTAAAAGCAAATTTAGACATTGTTCCAAATTATATGGGCTTAATTGACGATTTTAGAATTCTTAGAAGTTTTACGGACTTAAAAGAAGAAGAAAATTCCGAAAATTCTATAGTTGGACTTCCTGCGCATTATAAAATTAGTGGAGGTCGTTTTGAATCTGTGCCAGTTTTGTTAAAACAAGGAACAATAATTAACAAAGTTACTGCAGAAGTTTCTGAACCAAGCCAAACAGATGTAAAACTTTATATTAGAACTGGCGATAATTATTTTAATTGGACAGAAGATTTTCCTGAATGGAAAAGCGTAAAATCTGGCGAAAATATAGAAAATTTAAGCGGACTTTACTTTCAGATTGCGGGGGAACTTTTTCCAGATGGAGGCGGAAAAACAAGTCCGTCTGTAACAGAAATTCAAGTTGAATATACGATGTTACCAGAACCTTTTCCGCCTTATAGAATTTCTGTAGAAACAGGAGATGGACAAGTAACGCTTACTTGGAGTTATTCTGTTGACGACACTGCTGGCGGATATTACATTTACTATGGAAATCGACCAGGAGAATATCTTGGTAGAGTTGCAAAAGAAGGCGTTTCGCCAATTAATGTAGGGAACGTTACAAGCAAAACTTTAACAGGATTAAAAAACGGCACAATCTACTATTTTGCAGTTGCCGCTTATTCAAAAATAGATGAGCGAGTTTGCGGACCTCTTTCCAAAGAAGTCTACGCTCGCCCAGAACGAAGTAAATAAATTGTAGAAAAGTCATTTCAAATTTATTTTGGAATCTACAAAAAGAAAAATTGACAAATCAATTCGGTTTGCAAGTTTTGTGTCATTGTTGGGCTTGACCCGACAATCTACTTGTTATAGATTATCGGGTCAAGCCCGATAATGACAGGTAAAAATACTTTTCTACGAAACTATACGAAACGAGGATATTTATGGAAGATAAAGAACTTGTGCTAAGAAGGGCAAAAAACGCTGTTATTTCCCGGGATTTTAATCTTGCTATTAGATTATACAAATCCTTGCTTCAAGAAGACGAAAAAAATCTTGAATATTTAAATGCGCTTGGAAATCTTTGCATAAAAGCAAACGACGACCAAACTGCACTTTCGTATTTTCAAAAAATTCTAGAATATTACCCAAATAATTTCGAAGCAATGAACGCAATGGGCGGAATTTACAGAAGATTGGGAAAATATCAAGAATCAATTAATATTTTGCAACAAGCACTAAAAACAGAAATAAATCCGCAACAAGTTTATTACAATCTTGGCTTTACTTATAAACTTATGCAAAAATATAACGAAGCAATCGAATGTTTCGAAAAGGTAATTTCCGTAAATCCTAGCGACGTTCTTGCTTACAATCATCTTGGAACAATTTATGCGTCGCAAAATGACCACAAAAAAGCGGTTTCTTCGTACAAACGCGGACTTCAAGTAGATCCAAATCATCCAATTCTTCAGTTTAATATGGCAAAAAGTTTAGAAGCGCTACACGACGACGGTTCTGCAATTCAAGCGTACGAAGCGGCTTTGCGTGCAAAACCGGGTTGGCAAGATGCAGTTATTTCTTATTCTGAACTTTTGCTAAATCACCGAAAAACTAAGGGGGCTGGCGAACTTGTTCAAAATGCGCTTGCTTTGCATCCAAAAGATGCTGGACTTTACGTTCAAATGGGCAAAATTCTTATGCAGCAAAACAATTACGAAAAGGCGGCAAGTTCTTATAAAATTGCAAATCAAATTGTTCAAGAAAATGCAGAAACCTTAAAAGGTCTTGCAGAAGCATTTGAAAAAATTGGAAACAATAATGAATCAGTTTCTGCAATAGAAAAAGCCGAAAAACTTTTGCCAGAAGACGAAAAATTAAAAAAATCGGCTGCATCAATTTATCTTTCTGCAAACGAACACGAAAAAGCATCTTCTATAATTCGTGAACTTGGAAAGAAAAATGCAAAAGATTGCGAAGTTTTAGATTTGGCTGGTCAATATTGCATTCTTGCTGGAAAAGAAAAACTTGCAGACAATTATGCAGAAAAAATAAAATCAGTTGATTCTGGTTACGACGCTTATCTTTATTCGTATGCAACTCGTTATGCGCAGAAAAAAAATTATTTGGTTGCAAAAGAAAAAATTAAGCAATTTATAGACGATAATATGAAAAACGTTCCGGCTTGGATTTTGCTTGGTCAAATTGATGAAGCGTTAGGAAATTCTGAAGAAGCGTTGGACGATTTTTCTACGGCTTCGGCTTTTGATCCAAATAATTATTTGGCAGAAAAACTTTCTAAAGAATTGGAAACAAAAGTAAATTCTACAAAAGAAAAAACAGAACCAGAAAGTTCTACAAAAGATTCTTCCGAACTTGCAGGTTCAGAGGAAATTTCGCTTGATGAATTTGGTTTTGGCGATGACGAAACAGAAAATTCTGAAGAAATTAAAACTGTGGACGAAAAATCAAAAGTTCAAACTGAACAAAAAGAAAAAGAAGATTCGGAAGCAGAAAATGTTTCGGACGAAGGCTTAAAAGTTGAAAATAAAACTGACGTTTTAGCACTTGATAGCGAAACTCCGCTTTTTGAAGATAGTTCAGAAAAGAGCGAAGCAGAAGTTGAACCTTTAACTGGACCAGACGAAGATAACGAAATTGACGATGTTAGCGAAGTTGTTGACGATAGCGAAATTAGCGATGTTGGTGGCGTTGGCGAAAATAATGCAAATGGCGAAAAGAATGAAGTTAGCGAACTTGGCGAAAACGACGCAAATAGCGAAAGTAGCGAAAATAACGAAGTTAGCGACGAACTTTTGGACGCAAATTTAGACGATTTACTTTCTGAACCAGAATCCTCTGGAAATGTGCAAATTTCTGTTTCTGGCGAAAATGCAGAAAAAAACGCTAAAAATCCAGCGGAAAGCGAAAAAAGCGCGGAAAACACAGAAGATAGCGAATCAAAAGAAGAGCAAGACGAAGAACACAAAGCGAACGCAGAAGAGCAATATAATAGCCTTGTTGGCGAAGTTAGCGACATTTTACCAAAACTAACTTCGCTTATAGAAAATCCTAGCGAAATTAAGAAGTTTCAAAAAGAACTTGAACTTTTTAAGCGACTTAGAAAACTTGGCGAATCTTTGCCATTTGAACAGCGTAGCAAATTTCTTGCGGGACGAGTTCGCGTTCTTTTAGATTATATAATTGCGCGACTTTCTGGAAAAAAAGGACTTTTAAGCATTGCTTCTGAAATTCGAGCAAAAAATAATATAGACACTAAAGAAGATATAAAGTCTGCATTAAACGGAAGCAACCGAAAAGACATTGTAAATGTGCTAAAAAGTATGGAAGGTCTTGCTTTTTACTTAGAAGATAAAAATCTTTCCAAAGCACTTATTGTTGCCGCCGAAGAAGTTGTGGATAAATTAGATTAATAG
>CAZJOU010000088.1:0-8080 GCA_964547685.1 uncultured Treponema sp.
CGGGAATGACTGATTTTCTAAAAATCGTCGTCATTTAATTCTTTAGAAAGTTTATCGTAAAGGTCGCGTGCTTTTTCCAAAAGTGGACCTGGCTTATTTTTAGACGATTTTCCAAGTCCAAAAATGCGCGCAATAGCGGTTTTAGATTCAGAAAGTTTTTTTAATCTAAGCTGTAAATCTTCTTGCTGACCATATTTATATTCAAGAAGTCCGCAAAGATAAATAACGCCGTCCCAACCGTAGTTTTTGTCCATATCTGGGCCAAAATTATTAATTGTAGAACTTTTTTCTGTTCGGTCCATTTCGCAAATAACTGCTTGCTGGTAAAAAAACAACGCTTTTCTGTACATAACATCGGAAATGTACTTAAAATTATGACCAGGAACGGCAGCATCTAATTCGCGCGTAAGCCATGCTAATCGTAAAGAAAGAAATGCGCATTTCATTGTAGGAAGATGGTCTGGTTCCATTTTTGAATACGTAAGCAACGCAAGAAAATACATTGCGCAACCGTCGTACAAAGTGCGTTCCTTTTTTAAGTTAAAATGCGGAAAAATATTTTCGCACTTATTAAGTCTATCTTCGCGCGCATCAAAAATGCTATCAATAGATTTTTTATCGCGCAAATCCTTAAAATCGCTCCACAACATTGCAGAATAGCAATAAGGACAAGCACCAATTTCGTAAATAAGCGGATACACTCGCCCAAATTTTGCAGAAGGTTCAAACGACCTGTGTAAATCGTCAGAAAGTCCGCCTGCAATCATTCGCCCATTTCCGCTAAGCATAACTTCTTTTTCAAAATTTTTTCGGCAAATAGGGCAAAGACACTTTTCTTTAGACCAATACGATATGGCTGGTTTCTTTTTTTCTGTTTCAGATTTTGTTTTTTTCGTAGTTGATTCCACTTTTTGCTCCTATTTTGCCCTACTCTTTTTCTATAACAACAAATGCTAACGCATATTCTTTTTCATGTGTTAATGATAAATGAATTTTTGCATTTTCGCATCTTTTTTTTAAAAGTTCTTTTGCAGAATTTTCAAGAACAAAAAAAGGTTTCCCTAATTCATCTTTTTGAACAAAAATATCTTTTAACTTAAAATCTAAAATTCCTGTTCCCAACGCTTTTCCAAACGCTTCTTTTGCAGCAAAACGAGCGGCAAAATGTTCACAAGTTGCTTGTTCTGATTTTGAAAAAATCATTTCTTTTTCGTTAAAAAAACGACAAAGAAAATCTTTATTAGAAATCCATTTTTTAAAACGTTCAACTTTTGCAATGTCTGTTCCAATTCCGTAAATCATTAAAATCTCTTTTTTTTAGTTTTTTTCCGAAGTATTTACAGTAGATGAATCTTCGGAAGTTTCGCTTTCGTCAAGGTTTAGCGGTTCAGAAGTTTCCGATTCTGCTTTTTTTACAAGTTTTACAGAAACATTTTCTAAAGAACGATTAGAAACAGAAATTCCAGTTGGAACATTTATATTTATAGGAAGTTCATAATCGCCTGGCTCTAAAATCTCTGCAAAATCGACAAAAACATTTTCCAAAGAAGACGCAAATGAATCCAAACTTAAAACAGTTCCACTTGCATCAAAAGAAATTTCTGGAAGATTTCCAACAATTTCTAACGTTTCATTTAAATTTTTAATTGATGGAACAATTTTTTCAAAATTTCTAGTTTCTTCTGCAGGAACAATTTTTACAGTAACCTTAAAATCGCTTTCTGGAAGAACCGTTATATTTGCATTTAAATTGTCGAGTTTTACATCCGAAGAAAAACTTGTTGCTGCTCCATCTATAATAACTTTTTTTGTATAAATTTTTTTCGTTTTTTCTATAATTCTAGAAGGTCCAACCGCTTTTACAGTTGCAGGCGAAATATCATATTCAGAAACTTTATAACCATATGCAGGAGTTCCAGACGGAGCAACTTCTATAGGAATATATTTTAAAACTTTTTCATCAAGAAGAACATTTACATATTCAGTTTTTGGTCTGCATTCAAAAATATCTAAAAGTTCCAAATTCTCAGAAACAGAAACGCTAATAGGAACTGTATATTCCCCAGCTTCTACAAAATTATTAAGATTAACTTTTGCAGAAAAATCGTTTTCTTTTACAGAAGCCATATTTTCCTGAGTTGTTTTTACAGAAATTTTTATATATTTTGGTAAATTATCAACTGGCATCATTAAACCTTCTGCTTCTACAGTTAATGGAACGGTAAAAGTTTTTTCCTGAAGCATTGAAGTTTTATTAAAAATGTAAAGAAGGAACGCAATTATAAGGCAAACAACTTTTGCTGCCCAATTTTCAGTAAGACTTTCAATCAGCTTGTTTGTGTTCATCTATTGTATCCTCCATATTGAATGCATCTGGCGTAATTTCCAAAAGATTTTCAAGGATCTTTGTTATATCTTTTACAGACAAGTCATAATGAAGCTTAGAATCGTAAGCAAGACTAATTGCACCAGTTTCTTCCGAAACCACAAGAACAACTGCATCCGAAACTTCGGAAAGTCCAAGAGCGGCTCTGTGTCTAGTTCCAAATGTTTTTTTAATGTCGTACTGTTCGCTTAAAGGCAAAAAACAACCTGCCGCAACAATTTTTCCACCTTGAATAAGACACGCACCATCGTGCAGCGGAGTATCCATTCCAAAAATTGTAACTAAAAGGCTAGAAGATAAATCTGCATCAAGTTTTGTTCCAGACTGAATAATATCGTCAAGTTTTGTGTGTCGCAAAAAAACAGCAAGCATTCCGCGCTTTTGTTTAGAAAGCATTTCTGCCGCAATTAAAACAGAATCTACATAAGTATGTTTTGATCTTTTTCCAAACGCAAACCATTGATTTTGTCCAAGACGCAAGAACATTTTTCTAACTTCCGGTTGGAATACAATTGCAAGCGCAATTAAAAGAACTGGCGCAATGGTTTGGAAAATCCACATTAATGTTTCAAGTTTTAAAAGAACTGCTAAAACATAAGCTACTGCAACAATTACCGCCGCTTTTAAAATTTGAATACTATTAGTTTTTACAATTAATTCATATGCTTTGTACAAAATAAATGCAAGAAAACCAATATCTAAAATTGGACGTATATAATTGTAAACAGTAGCTATGCTGTCTATAGACTTCATCGGCTAACCCTCTTTTAAGTTTCTATTTATTAATGTAATTCAAAACCTTTAAAGTATCTACAGTTTCTTTTACATCGTGAACTCGCACAAAGCTTGCGCCTTTCATAACGGAAATTAAATCTGCGGCTAAAGTTCCTGCAAGCCTATCTGGAATGTCGCGACCAGTCATTTGACCAATACAAGTTTTTCTAGAAAGAGCCATAAGTATTTTATATTTTTTTCCGCAAAGATTTCCAATATTTTTTATAAGCGAAATATTTCCATTCAAATCTTTTCCAAATCCAACGCCAGGATCTACAATAATTTTATCTGACAAAATTCCTTTGCTTTCTGCAAAAGCCGCACGCGCTAAAAGATAATTATTTACTTCTTCAAACACATTTGAATAATTTGTATTTTTTTGCATTTCAGACGGAATTCCGCGTTTATGCATTAAAATTACAGGAATTTTTACAGAAGCGCAAAAATCTGCCATTTCAGGGTCATCTTCTAATGCGGAAATATCATTTAGAATATCTGCGCCAGCTTCAAAAGCCACTTTCATTACATTTTTCTTTCTTGTATCAACAGAAATTGCTATGTCGGATTTTTTTCGAATTTCTTCTATAACTGGAACAACGCGTCTAATTTCTTCATCTTCTGGAACATATTCACTTCCAGGCCTAGTTGACTCGCCACCTATATCAATAATATCTGCGCCTTCTTCTATTAGTTTAAATGCTTTTTCTGCATTTCCGCGGCTTTTTTCCCAAAACGAATCGTTATTCGCATTTACAATTCCCATTACAAAAGCAGGAAGCTTTGTAGTAATTCTTCTGTTGTGCAATTCAAGTTCAATCATTTTTTTCCCCTTTAGTTTATTTTTTCTCCAATAAAGTCAATGCAGCATTATGCAAATCTTCTGCAGTAAGTCCGGCTTGTGCTAAAACTTGATTTCTAGTTCCTTGATGATAAAATTTTTCTGGAAACGCTTTTATACAAATATTTTCTAAACCGTTTTTACAACAAATTCCAGCAATATATTCACATATTCCACCAGTTTTTATTCCATCTTCTACAAAAACAATTCCGTCATAATCTTTTGCTATATTCAAAAAATAATCAGTATCAAACGGTTTTATAAAACGCAAAGAATAAATATCAGAAAGAATTCTATCAAAAGAAAGCGAACGACAAGCCGTTAGAACTTCAGAAAAAAGCCCACCTGTCGTTACAAAAAGAATTTTTTTAGGTTTGCGTTTTAAATCTTCAAATTGAACTGCAAACGAAGGTTCAAAATCCATTGCAGAAACTAAAACGCCTCGCCCTTTTTCCACTTTTTCAGAAAATGCGTTATGTTCTGTTGGGCAAGACATTTTTGGGTAGCGAATTATAACTGCTTTATCGTTTTGAGCCGCATAATTTAAGCACAAATCCAAATCTTTAGAAGTTGCTGGCGACATAATTTCTATGTTTGGAACAGGGCGAAAAAGCGAAATATCAAACAAACCTTGGTGCGTTTCTCCGTCGCCAGGAACAGCACCCGCTCTGTCTAAAACTAGAATTATTTTTAAGTTCTGCAAAGCAATATCATGAATAACTTGGTCAACTGCGCGCTGAACAAAAGTTGAATAAATGCAAACAACTGGCAAAAGTCCACCGCGTGCAAGTCCGCCAGCAAAAGTAACCGCATGTTCTTCTGCAATTCCAACATCAAAAAAGCGTTCTGGATAATGGCGCGCAAATGCAGCAAGTCCAGTTCCTTTTGACATTGCCGCAGTTATTGCAACTAAATCGTTTCGTTTTTCTGCAAGATTCATAAGCGAATTGCTAAAACTTTCCGTAAAACTTAGCGCATCAAATTTTTCTACAGTTCCGTCGGAAATTGTAAAAGGTCCAATTCCGTGGAATCGTTCCGGATGATCTTCTGCTGGACTATAACCTTTTCCTTTTTTTGTAACAACGTGAACAACAACTGGGCGATTCATATTTTTTACGCGATTTAAAATTATTTCCAATTCACGTTCGTTGTGTCCGTCTAGCGGTCCAACATATTCAAATCCAAAATCTGTAAAAAGATTATTAGAAAGCAAAAGACCTTTTAATCCACGCTTAAAGCGAAAAATAAATTTTGAAAGAAATTTGTTTAGCAAAGGAATTTTTTGAATAAATCTGTCTATATTATGCCTTATTGACTGATACGGAGAAGTCATAGTTATGCGACTTAAATAACTAGAAATTGCTCCAGTATTTTGGTCTATAGACATTTGATTGTCGTTTACAATAACAATAAGATTTTTTCCTAACTGACCAGCATTAGAAAGCGCTTCAAAAGCCATTCCTCCAGTTAAAGCGCCGTCGCCAATTACAGCAATAACTTTTCCGTCTTCGTGCTTAATGCTACGCGCCATTAAAAGCCCAAGTGCCGAAGAAATAGATGTAGAAGAATGACCATTATCAAAATAGTCGTGTGGCGATTCTTCTTTTTTTGTAAAACCAGAAAGACCGTTTTCTTTTCTTAGCGAACTAAATTGTTTGTAGCGACCAGTTAAAAGTTTATGCGCATAACACTGATGACTTACGTCCCAAATAATTGCATCTTTAGGGCTAGAAAAAACCCTATGAAGCGCAATAGTAAGTTCAACAACGCCAAGATTGCTTGCAAGATGTCCGCCATTTTTACCAACAACATCAATTATAGTTTTGCGAATTTCTGCAGCAAGCGCTTTTATTTGTTTGTGCGAATATTTTTTTATATCTTCTGGCGAATGAATAGAAGAAAGTAACAATGTAACCTCTCACTTAAAAAAAAGACCGGGACAAATAGTCATGACCCGGTCTCTTCAAGACATATCAAAGCAAACTACTTTGCCTTATGTCTATTTTTTCTAAGCATCTTCTTACGCTTATGTGTCGCCATCTTCTGGCGTTTTCGTTTCTTTCCACAAGGCACGATGGCACCCCTCTACTAGTAAAGTAAAAATATTATTATACAAAAACGATTTTAAGTCAATAGCAAAATAATTAACAATTAAGAATTTATAATGCAGAATTAATAATTTTTTTGGGCGGAGCACCGCCCTACGCCCGCACGTCGTTGCGGTCTACCCACCCTGCGGGCTCAAACGCCGCCCGCAACGCCTGCTTTTTTTAAATATTCAATAATTTCTTTTTCTGCTTGTTTTTCATCATTTACATTAATTCTTATTGCATTCGGAATATCTTTCATAAAAGTATATTGCTTTTTTGCATATTTTCTGCTGTTGTGCTTTATTTCTTCTAAAACTTTTTCCGTATCACTTCGCAAAGTTCCATCTGGCAAAAACCATTCTTTGTAGCCAATAGCTTGCATTCCAGGCATTTCTTTTGTAAAACCGTTTTTATAAAGCCAATAAACTTCTTCTTTAAGTCCATCAGAAAACATTTTTTCAACGCGAGCATTAATTCGTTCGTAAAGTTCCTGCCTTTCGCGTTCTAAAATAATTATGCAAAAATTATATTCTTTTCGTGGTTCTACATTCATCTTAAAAAAAGAACGTGGTTTTCCTGTTGTGTAAAAAACTTCTAAAGCGCGGCAAATTCTATATTCATCATTTATATTTATTTTTTTTGCGCTTTCGCTATCAACACGCATTAATTCCGAATAAAGAACTTCTTTTCCTTCGGTTTTAAGTCTATTTTTTAGTTCGTTTCGTATTTTTTCGTCCGAAATTGGTGTTTTTGGAAGTCCTAGAATAAAATTCCTTATATAAAATCCAGTTCCACCCGCAACTAATGGAATTTTTTTTCTTAAATAAATTTCGTTACAAATTTTATCTGCCGACGAAACAAAATCTGCAACAGTAAATTGTTCGCTTGGTTCTAACACATCTACAAGATGATGTTTTAATTCAGCCATTTCCAAAACAGAAGGTTTTGCAGTTCCAATGTTTAAATGTTTATAAACTTGCATAGAATCTGCACTAATAAGTTCCGCCTTGTCTTTAAAAAAAGAATGACTGCTATGGCCAAAAATATTTAAGGCTAAAGCAGTCTTTCCTGTTGCTGTAGGAGCAAACAAAATAATAACTGGAATTTTCATTCGTTATTTATTTGAATTATCTTCAATTCTGTATGTAACTTTATTGCAGAACAACTGGCGAGCAGCTAAAGAAACTGCTTTTCCTGCGTTTTTTTCAATTTCAGGGTCGTTTACTTTTGACATTTGGTAAGCGCGTCGGCTTGCTGCAACGGTAATCATATAAATATTGCCCTTAAAACCAATAAGTTCTTTTAACGGAAAAATTGTATCCATATTTTTGCCACCATATCTTTAAATAGTCCTAATTTTGACTTTTTATTGATTCACCAAAATTGTCTGTGCTTCCGCAGAAATCCGTTTTTGCTACACACGGTTGAGGCTGTAAGGAATTTTATCTTACCGGTTGCTACGCAACCTCAGCCCTCAAAGTGTTCGCAAAAGCCGGTTTCTGCTCCGCACAGACAATTTTTATTGGTTTGTGCTAAAAGTCAAACTTCGGAAATGATACCTAACATTATATACAAATTGTTTTTTTATTACAACAAAAACGAGCAAAAAAAACGCGGCTTTCCGAAAAGAACAAATCCAGAAAGCCGCGCGACCGATTTTCTCGGTCATCGGAGAGAGTTTATCAGCTTAAATATAAGCTTTTTTTAATATAATAATGATATACAAAAAAGTCAATTTTTTTTGTTCTTAAATTTTTGAAAAAAAAATAAATTATTTTTAAATTTTTGCGTTTTTGCTATTGACACTTTTTTTATCATTTTATATTCTAGTAAAGCATTCACAAATAAATGCGTTGGGCTATTAGCTCAGGTGGTAGAGCACCGCCCTTTTAAGGCGGCTGTCGATGGTTCGAGTCCATCATAGCTCACAAAGGCTGTTCAGTTATGGACAGCCTTTTTTATTTGCAAACAAGTTTTCTTTTATTATATTTT
>CAZJOU010000089.1:0-4421 GCA_964547685.1 uncultured Treponema sp.
GTTTCGCAGGGGCTCAACCGCACGTCGCTAAAATCGCTGCGTCACTCGCGATTTTACGGCTTTGCCGTCGCTCGTTTTGTCCCACTTTTTTGGATTTTTTTAATTGCAACACAGTTTTTCTGTAGATTGCCGTATCAAGTACGGCAATGACACGAAAATTCTCAAAATCTATAAATTATTGGAAAAGATTTCGTTACAGAGATTCTGAAATAAATTCAGAATGACATTTTCCCATAATTTATAGTTTTTAAGTTAGGCATGATACGAAAGTTCAAAAAAATTATTAAGTTTTTTTTTAGATTTCCGATAGTAGAGGTAAGGGCGGGAACAGACCGCAAAGGAATGCGATATGGAACAAAAAAGAACTTTATGGATTGTTGCTGCGGTTGGCGTATTTTTACTTGTTGTTTTAGGCGCGGCACTTATACTTTATACTCCAGCAGCAAGACCAACGGGAACAGTAGCCAGTTCGAGGGGAATAGATAATGGCACTGCATCTAACGGATGGATTTCTTTAGCGCCAACTTCTGCTAGACAAAATCAAGATATTCAAAACGAACAAATAGAAGATGAAAAACCGTTTGATTTTAATCAAGATGGAACTTTGTCCGAAAAAGGAGCAGAATTTCACACTGATGAAGTTAATGTTTATGCAGATAAAGCAAATGTTTATTCAGAAAAAACAGATTTATCTGGATTAGGAAATAATGCGACTGTGGTTGGAACTGTTTCTGGACAAAATCAAAATCCTAGTCAAACTATTATAAACAATACAACAACTATTGACCTTACAGAACCAGCAAAACCAGTTGTTGTTCAAAATGGAAAAACAACTGAACCGATTGTAAAAAAATCTACTTCAAAAGTTGCTAGCGCAAAAGAAAATAATGTTTCTAAAGTTCAAAAATCAACAAAAGTTGCGGCGGAAACAAAATCTTCTAGTGCAAATGTTGCAAAAAGTTTTAAAGTAGCAAAAAATGTTTCAAAGAAAAGTTCAAAAACTGTAAGTTCTGCTAGTTATGCAAAAATTTCTGAACCAGAAATTACAAAGTATTGGGTTCAAGTTACAGCATTAACAAGTAGAAAATCTGCCGACGAAGCGCGCGAAAAACTTGGCGAAAACGAAATTACGGCAGACGTGTTTACTTACACAGACAACAGAAATAGACTTTTTTACAGAGTTAGAGTTGGACCTTACACAACAAAAAGCGAAGCGGAATATTGGCGCAATAAAATTGCAAAAATAGATAGTTTTCAAAATACTTCAAGTTATATAACAAGCACAACGATTGCAAATTAAGGTTGCAAACTAAAAAGCAAAAGGGCGAAAAGAATAATTCTTTTTGCTCTTTTTTTTTGTTATAATTTTGAATATACTTTTATAACATTTTATGAAGGAATAACAATGAAAGTTGCATCATTAAAAAAAGAATTAACAGAAAATGTTTATCCGGGACGTGGAATTATTGCTGGCGTTTCGGAAGATGGAAAATATGCTGTAAGCGCATATTGGACAATGGGACGCAGTGCTGGAAGTAGAAATCGTGTTTTTGTAGAAACAGAAGATGGAATAAAAACACAAGCGTTTGACCCAACTTTAATTGCTGGCGACCCTAGTTTAATAATTTACAGAGCTGTTAGAGTTCTTGGTTCAAAAACTATTGTTACAAATGGTGATCAAACAGATACAATTTATGATGGATTAAACGAAGGAAAAACTTTTGAACAATCGCTTAGAACAAGAAAGTACGAACACGATGCGCCAAATTATACTCCAAGAATTTCTAGCATTTTAAATGTAGAAAACGGAAAATATAATTATGCAATTTCTATTTTAAAAAGCGACAACGGAAATCCAGATAATTGTTTGCGCTTTACATTTTCTTACGATAATCCGCAAGCAGGAAAAGGTCATTATATTCACACTTATTTGGGCGATGGAAATCCGCTACCAAGTTACGAAGGCGAACCAACTTTAATAGAAATAAATGGCGACATTGATACATTTACAAATAACATTTGGTCTTGGCTAAACGAACAGAACAAAGTAAGCCTTTTTGTGCGCTTTATAGATATAAAAACTGGAAAGTACGAAACAAGAATTGTAAATAAAAATAAATAGTAAAGTTAATTTTTTACTATTTCGATTGGAATGTTAAATTTTTTGTATTCGTTCAAAAGTCCGCGCTGCGACCAGAATCTTTGCAAAATTTGGTTAATAGGAAGCGCGTCTCGCTTTTTTGCGCGGCAAAGTCTTCTTAAAAGTGGCGCAGTTACGAAAATAATTTTTTCGCACATATTTAGAAGTTCAGGAATTTTATAAAGAGCCACAACGTTTAAGATTATGTTCTTTTTTGGATTTGTGGCAATTATTTTTTTTGTTTCTTCGGTAATTATTGGATAAACAATAGATTCTTGTTTAGCAATAAGATTTTTGTGCGAAAAAATTAATTTGCCAAGATTTCTGCGGTTTAGAGAACCGTCCGCGTTTAGTAGCGAAATGTTTGCGTTTTCCGCTTCTTGTTCAAAGGCTTTTAATATTTGTGGCGTTGCTTTTTCTATTGCAAAATGAACTTGCTTATCTTCGTCTATGCTAAGCCAACCTAAATTTTCGTACTTTTGCGAAATAAAGTTTTTTCCAGCCGCCATTGGTCCGGTAACGCAAATTATCAATGGAATTGCCCCCAATTTGTTCCGTGTTCAATGCTAACGCGCAAAGGAACATTTAATTTAATAGCGTTTTCCATTTTGTCTTTTACAAGATTTATTGTTTCGTTTATAGTTTTTTCGTCATTTGGACATTCTAAAATAAGTTCATCGTGAACTTGAAGCAAAAGTTTTGCGCCGTTACAAACTTTTTCCAATTCTTTTGAAACAGAAATCATTGCGGTTTTTACAATATCTGCTGCCGAACCTTGAACTGGAGTATTAATTGCAATGCGCTCTGCTGCGGATTTTTCCACTTTGTTTCGGCTATTTATATTCATAATTGGGCGGCGACGACCTAAAATTGTTTCTACGTAGCCGTTTTGTTCTGCAAATTGAATTGTCTGTAATTTAAAGTTTGTAATTCCAGAATAGTGTTTGTCGTAATTTGCAATAAATTCTGCGGCTTGCGTTCTAGAAATGCCTAAATCGTTTGCAAGGCGAAAAGCACTCATTCCGTAAATAACGCCAAAGTTAATTGTTTTTGCAGTTCGGCGCATTTCTGGCGTTACGTTTTCTGGCAAAACACCAAATATAAGTGCCGCTGTAGATTTATGAACGTCTGTTCCATCTATAAATGCTTGGCACATATTTTTGTCGCCAGAAAGATGCGCTAAAACTACAAGTTCAATTTGCGCATAATCGGCAGAAATTAAAACTTTTCCGTTTGGCGCAGTAAACGCACTTCTAATTTTTCGTCCAGCTTCGCTACGAACAGGAATATTTTGCAAGTTTGGTTCGCGACAAGAAAGGCGACCAGTTGCCGTTCCAGTTTGAACAAAATCTGTGTGAATGCGACCGTTTTTGTCTGCCATTTTTGGTAAAGTTTCTACGTAAGTAGACTGAAGTTTTGCCATTTCGCGATATTCCAAAATCATTTTTGGAACGGAATCGTAGCGAGCAAGTTCTTCTAAAACAGAAGTGTCGGTTGAATAGCCAGTTTTTGTCTTTTTTTCTGGTTTTAAGCCACGTTCTTCAAATAAAACTGTCTGTAGTTGTTTAGGTGACGCAATATTAAAATTGTGTCCAACTTCTTTGTAAATTGCGTTTTCTGCTACTTCTATTCCGTTTGTAAGTTCAACATTATATTTTTCTAGCTCTGTTGAATCTAAATGAATTCCTGTAAGTTCCATATTTGCAAGGATTGGAAGAAGTTGCATTTCTAAAGCAAAAAGTTTTTTTCGTCTTTCTTCTTTAAATTCTTTAGAAAGATATGACCAAAGTTGAAAAGTAAAATCTGCATCTTCTGCTGCATAAGGAACTGCACTTTCTAGCGGAACATCGGCAAATGTTTGACCTTTTTTTACAATGTCGGAAAATTCTATTCCTTTTAAGCGAAGTAAAGTTTCGGAAAGTCCTTCTAGGCTGTAAGAATTTTTTCCAGTTCTGTCTGGAGACAAAAGCCAAGCGGCAATCATTGTGTCTATTAAATTACAAGCGTAATTTACGTTGCTTTCGCTATTATTAAAAAGTCCGTTTGAAGCAAGAACTTTTAAGTCGAATTTTGCGTTATGCATTATAACGTTTAAGTTTTTTTCGTTAAAAATTCGTTTTAGTTCGCTAAATGCGTCTTCTTTTGTTAGTTTTTCCGTTTCAAAAAGAGATGCTTCTTGCGAAAGTGGAACGTAAACCGCTTTTCCTTTTTGAAAACATAAACTAAAACCTAAGATTTTAGCGTTTATTGTGTCTAAACTATTTGTTTCTGAATCAAAGGC
>CAZJOU010000089.1:4521-8073 GCA_964547685.1 uncultured Treponema sp.
AGTTTTGCTGCGGCACTAAAATTAAAATTATTTTTTTTATTTATAGAAGAATCTATTTCTTGGCAAGGAACTTCGGAACAAAGGCGCACAAGGCGTTGAGAAAAATAAGCGTTTTCTTTTCCTTCTTCTAGTTTTTTTAGGACAGAACCTTTTAGTTTGTCTAAGTTTTTGTAAATTCCGTCTAAGTCGCCATATTCGCTTAAAAGTTTTGCGGCTGTTTTTACGCCAATTCCCATAACGCCAGGAATATTGTCGGCGGAATCGCCATAAAGCGAAAGTAAATCTAAAAGTTGCGCAGGTTTTACGCCCCATTCGGCTTCTACAGCGGCAGAATCTGTAACTTTCCAAGTTGCGCTTGAATCTGGTTTTAATATTTGAACGTTTTGGCTAACAAGTTGCATTAAATCTTTGTCGCCAGAAAGAATTCTTAAAGTTCTTCCAGATTCTTCGCATTTTTTTGCGACAGTTGCAATTATGTCGTCGGCTTCGTAACCGTCGCACTGTAAAGTTGGAATTCCTAATGCGTTTAAAATTTCTGAAATCCAAGGAATTTGTGCGTGTAAATCTTCTGGAGTTTTGTTTCGCGTTGCTTTGTATTCTGGATAAAATTCGTGGCGAAAAGTTTTTGTTTTAGAATCCATTGCGGCATAGATGTAAGCGGGTTTGTAATGTTTTAAGACAGAATGAAGATTTCTAAAAAAACCAAATAATGCGCTTATATTTTCGCCTTTTTGATTTGTTAGTGGGTGAGAAATAAACGCAAAATAACAGCGGAAAATTAGTCCGTAAGAATCTAAAATGTAAACAGTGTTTTCGTCAAAATTTGCCATAAAAATAGTTTAATAGATTAAAGAAAAAGTAGAAAGTGGAAAATATATCCATTTTCCAGGCAAAAGATTTTCGTCTAATTTTATGTTTCCAAATTGAATTCGTTTTAATTCTTTTACTTTGTTTCCAACGGCTAAGAACATTCGTTTTACTTCGTGAAATTTTCCTTCGCTAAGTGTAACGGTGCATTTGTTATTGCTTAAAAATTCTATTTTTGCAGGTAACGCTTTTTGTTCTGCAATTTTTTTTTCTGCTGGCAAAATAAGTCCGCTATTAAATGCGGTTTTGTATTTTTCTTGCTCTTTTTTAGTTACTTCCGATTCTAGCAAAACAAGATATTTTTTTTGTATATTAAATTCTGGTGAACTAAGTTTGTGCGAAAAACTTCCGTTTGTAGTTAAAATTAAAAGTCCTTCTGTGTCTGCGTCTAGGCGACCTACAGAATGTAAAGTTCCTAAATTTTTGGGAATTGTAATAAACGGCAAAATTAAATCAAAAACTACAGGATGTCTTGAACTTTCTTTTGCGCAAACGTAGTTTTTTGGCTTGTTTAGCAAAATGTAAATATGATTTTGTTTTTCTAAAATTTTATTGTTTACAATAAGTTCGTCTTTGGAAATGTCTATTTGTTCGCTTGGTTTTAAAATGCGTTTTTTGTTTATAAAAACTTTGTTTTTTTCTAAAAAATTGCGAACTGAACGCAAAGAGCAAAATTCGTTTCGCACAAGTACTTTAGAAATTGGTTCAAGAAATAATGAATAATTCATAATTTATAATTAATAATGCATAATTTATAATGCATAATTAATAATTTTGATAGTGTAGGAAGATTTCTGCGAGTTACCAAAAATTTCTTAAATTGCGAAATCTGCGCGAAAAATTATAAAATCTATGCTTTGCGAGTTCGTTTAATTGTCTTAATAGTAAAAAATATGTTATAATATTTCGTAAGTAAAAAAGTTTTTGCCGTAAAAATGCTGTAAAACTGGAGGAAATATGAAAAAAAATGCTTTATTGCTAGGAATAATTCTTGCGGTGATTGGTTTAATAATGGCCATTTCTCCAGCTTGGTGTATAAAAGCGGTTGTTATAATTTTAGGAATTGAATCTGTTGCAAACGGAATTTATCAGTTGGTTTACATACGAAAAATATTTCCAGACGCAACATTTCAATATTCAGTTTTAATTAGAGGAATGCTTAGCATTGTTGTTGGTTTATTGGCTTTCTTTTTGCCATTGCGCTTTGCAGAAATCCTTTGGACAGTAATGCTTTATGTTCTTGCAATTTATCTTTTAGCAAGTGCGGTTTTATTATTGTTTTCTATTGGAAAATTACGCGATTCTGGCGTAGACAGAAAACCTTTTGTTTTTGAAGCAGTTGTTTCTATTCTTCTTGGACTTATTATGCTTTTAATCCCTGTAAAAGTTGGAACGGTTTTAGTTAGAATTGCCGGAATTGTTTTGTGCATTATTGGAATTTTATATATTGTTTTTTATTTTAGAAACAAACCTTTAGTTCAAGAGCCAGTTCAAGTTATGGACGATATTTCTGGTGATTTAACAAATTCTTAAAAAAAAGTTCATACAAAAAGCGAGCAAAAAATGATTAAAATAGAAAAGACTGAAATTTTTGGTTGGGAAGCAGCAATTCGCGGAATGCGAAATTCTTTTAATAGTTGGGAAAAAAGCGATAGTCATTACGATTCTAAAGCTGGAAAATATATTGTTGGTCCAGCAGATATAGATTTAATGGACCGTCTTAGTCGTTCTGGTCCTAGCCACGCAAAATTTCTTAGATATATAACTGTTCAGTTTGATATTACGGCTCCGCGTTATTGGTGGGCAGAAATGGACACTTATAAAGTGGGAACTGTGCGAAATAGTTGTTCTACAATGCACAAAGTTCAAGCAAAAGAATTTGTGCGCGAAGATTTTTCTTGTGAACATTTAAATGAAGAATCGTTAAAAGCATTGGATGTTTTAATAAAAACAATGAATGACGCTCGCGACCGTTTTAATGCAACAAAAAACAAAGATGACTGGTGGCAAATGATTCAACTTTTGCCAGCCTCGCTAAATCAAAAAGCAACTGTTCAGTTAAATTACCAAGTTTTGCAAGGAATTTACGAAACCCGCAAAAATCATCGCTTAGACGAATGGCACACTTTTTGCGACTGGATAGAAACTTTGCCGCAAAGCAATTTAATTACTTTGCCTAAAAAATAATGGATTTGCTTTTTATGGGAATCGCCGTAATTATTATAATTGCGGCTTTAATGTATTTTTGGCGTTTGTCTGTAGTGCGAAAACAAAGCGCAGAAACTAAAAAAAAGCGTGGCGGGCAAGGCGCAAAACATTCTGGCGGATTTGTAAATTGTCCGGTTTGCGGAACTTTATTAATTCCTGGCGAAAATCTTATTTCTAAAGTTTTTGTTACAAGTGGCCAAGTTAACGACCAAATTTGTTATATTTACGGTTGCCCGCATTGTTACCCAAAATGCGAACCTGGCGTAAAAAGAACGTGTCCTGTTTGCCATAAAGATGTGGCGCAAAACCAATATTTGTTAGCGCGCCGATTTAACAAAACAAAAAGCGGAACTCCACACGTAATTGTAAACGGCTGCGGAAATTGCAATAGACATTCGTAACTTGGGCGTGTCCACTCGCTTCGCTCGGGTCAGGCTTTTCAGGGTTTTACGTTCGCTTATGCTCACTACCGAGTTT
>CAZJOU010000090.1:0-1381 GCA_964547685.1 uncultured Treponema sp.
AAACAATTTTGTTGAAACAATTAAAACTTAAATTTTAAACATTCAAATTATTGCGAGGAAAATTATGTTGCTTGAAGTAAAAAATCTTTGTGTAAATTATGGTGCAATAAAAGCTTTGCGTGGAATAAATTTTGAAGTTGAAAAAGGCGAAATAATTACATTAATCGGTTCAAACGGAGCGGGAAAAACTACAACTTTACATTCAATTTCGAATATTATAAAAAAGCAAAGCGGAACTATTTTATATAATGGCGAAGACATAACAAACGTTCCTGCAGATAAAATAGTTGCAAAAAATCTTATTCAAGTACCAGAAGGCCGCCGCGTTTTTGCAAATTTAACAGTTTTAGAAAACCTTGAACTTGGAGCGTATCTTCGCAAAGACAAAGCGGAAATTGCAAAAGATTTGGAACACGTTTTTGTTCTTTTTCCGCGCTTAAAAGAACGCCTTAAACAAGCGGCTGGAACATTATCTGGCGGCGAACAGCAAATGCTTGCAATAGGTCGCGCTCTTATGAGTAAGCCTAACCTTTTGCTTTTAGACGAACCTTCTATGGGACTTGCTCCAATTTTGGTAGACGAAATTTTCGAAATTATAAAGCGCATAAACGCAGACGGAACCACAATTCTTCTTGTTGAACAAAACGCGTTTAAAGCTCTTTCGCTTGCCGACCGCGCGTACGTTTTGGAAACTGGCGAAATTACAAAATTTGGAAAAGCGTCTGAACTTTTAAACGACGATTCTGTAAAAAAAGCATATCTTGGCGGTTAAAAGCATTTTTTCATAAACTGATTTTATGCAAAACGACTATTTAATAACAAAAAATCCGCTTATTGCGCTTACTATATTTTTTCTTCCAATAATGCTGGGAAATCTTTTTCAGCAATGTTATAACCTTGTTGATTCAGCAGTTGTTGGTCGCTACGTTGGCGAACAAGCGTTAGCCGCAGTTGGAGCGTGTCTTGCGCTAACAAACGTTTTTATTTTTATTGCAAACGGAAGCGGAATTGGAGCGGCAGTTATTGTAGGAAATCATTTTGGCGCAAAAAATTACAAAAAAATGAAAACCGCAATATTTACATCGTTCATTGCATTTTTTTTGCTAAGCATTGCGCTTGGACTTATAGGTTTTCTTTTTGGCAAAACTTTTATGCTTTGGCTAAAAGTTCCTTCTGACATTTTAGAAATGAGCGTAATTTATTTAAAAATCTATTTCTTAGGTTTGCCATTTCTATTTATGTACAATATTATTGCAAATCTTTTTAACGCGCTTGGAAAATCAAAATATCCGCTTTTCTTTTTAATTTTTTCTTCTATATTAAATGTTTTTTTAGATTTACTTTTTGTAATTAAATTTAAAAGTGGAATTAAAGGCGTTGC
>CAZJOU010000090.1:1481-8052 GCA_964547685.1 uncultured Treponema sp.
TCGCAAGCATTAGCGGGTTTTTCTGTAGGATTACGAATTGAATCTTTAGGTTCGGTTGCAATGGTTGCTTCTGGAACTGCACTAAGCACTTTTGTTGCACAAAATATAGGAGCTAATAAATACGAAAGAATAAAAAAAGGCTACATTTCTGCAAATATTTTAAGCATTATTTTTGGCATAATATTTTTTATTCTTGTTCGTTGCTTTACAAATTCTATAATTTCCATTTTTTTAGGAGAAAGTATTTCCGAAATTGCTTACAAAACCGCAGTTGCATACTTAAATTATATGAGCATTGTTTTATGCGGACTTGGTTTTAAACAAAATTCAGACGGAGTTTTACGCGGAAGCCAAGATATGACAGCATTTACAATTGGAAACGTAGTAAACATTGTTTTGCGCGTTGCCTTCCCTTATATTTTTGCACAAAAGTTAGGAATTAGCGCCGTTTGGATTGCAACACCAATCGGCTGGGCAAGTTCCATTTTAATTTGCTACGCAGAATATAAAAGAAAAAGCAGATTGATGTATAACGGTTTGTAGGGTTGGTTGGCAAGATACGTAAACATAACCATAACCGACTAAACTATCTTGTTCTATAATTCTTTGTAGTCCAGTGGTAATTACCATTTGTATACGAACCACCAGAATCAGAACTAGTAATGCTCATAATTAATGTTTCGCCAGGATAAAGAACATAATTTGTTTTTTGAGCATCCCAACCACCTTCTGCTGTGTACCATGCTCCAGGCCCGTTAGGATCAGCATCGCTTGGAACATTACCAACTACAAATCCGTGATAAGTTGCGGTTGTGACGTCCCAAGTTACCCAATACCATTGACCGTACATGTTATCATCAAAACCGCTAGAACTGGCCATAAGTTTAAAGTTTGAACTGTCTCCCCAAGAAAGCGGGAACGGAGTTATTGAATTTGTTCCAGAAGTATAATCTCCGCCAACAACCCACACTTTTAGTTGACTAAATTTTAGTGCTGTTTCTCCAGAATATGCTGTTGTATTCTCATAAATAGCAGTTCCTTCAGAAGTTGATTGTGAACCGTATCCATCACCAGTATTATAGTTTCCGTCTATATTCAATTTTAAGACTGTTCTTGTTGCATATTCATAAGAATATTCAGAAGTTGTTGTTCCATCACTGCTTGTTGCATAAGCAACAAGCGCAATCTTTAAGCCAGATGCACTAGCGTAATTAGAAACAGTATGATTTTCCCCCAACGTGTGAGTTTCCGAAGAACTGTATTTATATGAATCAGATGTACTTACAGTTGGAACAGTTGCATCAGAAGTTTTTGTAACAAATTTTACGGGAGATGCATTTACTGTTACAGCAGAACTTTCTTGTTCATTTTCATTCCAATAAATAACTGCGCTTGGAGTTTGCGAATCTATTCGCATTTCTGCTGTGGCTGGCATTGTTACGCTAGAGTTAGTTGTGTAGTTTGGCGACGTTCCTGGCGTAATTTCTTGCGAACCTTTATTTATGCGAATAACTGGCGGTTCAACTCCCAAAGAAGTTACGCTTTTTGTGTATTCAATATTTTTGTTTTGCGCAGCGTCCGTTACGCTTCCCGCAGGAATTGTAAGTTTATATTTTGCGCCCATAATTGGAAGTTTATACACACTAGAAAGGTCAACAGTTAAAATGCTTTCGCTAACAGTTACTGCACTTGCAACAACAGGAATTGTAACTGTTGCTTGTCCGTCTTCTACAAAAGCCTGAACCAAAGTTTCATTAGTTGGTTCTGTGTCAAAGTCCAATATGTATTTTGTTGTTGTGTCGTTTGTAAGCGTGTTGTCGCTATTTAGTGTTGCTCCATTTTGTCCAGCTTCGTAATATGTTTGAATTGCAGAACTGCTAGATGAGTATTCGCTTGCAGACATAACCGCTGGCGCAATAAATGTGTCGTAATCGCTAGAAGTTTCTGCAGAAAGTTCCAACGTAATGCTTCCGCCAACTTTAGAAATATTGCGGTCAAAAGTAACCGTTAAGTTTTGGTCAGAAACAGTACCATCGCTTGCGACAGTTCCACCCAAAACCGCACTGCTTACACTTGGATTACCTGTCAAAATGTAAATAGTTCTGTTATCTGTAAATTCTTTTCCACTTGTAATAGCCGAACTGTAACTCAAATCAAAATCAACATCGCCAACGCCACTTACTCCAGTTGAATAAGTTACTGTGCTAAAACTCCAGTCAGTTACGTTAAGTGCAGCGTTGCTTTCAATATAATCGCCTTCGGTAATTGTGTAAGTAAACTTATAATCTGAACCGCCGGAAATTGTTGCGGAAGATGCTTTTGTAAGAGTGGTTTCGACAGGCTCAACCACCCCGCTACTATTTTTTCGCTTTACATTCAATGTTACAGTTGAACCAGTTGGCAAAGTTATGTCTTTTCTAAAAATAACGCGACCAACAACAGAACCGCCTTTTGTTACAGAATAAGTTCCACTATAAGTATCCGCAGTAATTTTATCTAAGAAATCGCCTTTTTCTACAACAATTGTATTTACAGTTGAACTTTCAGAAACGTTTCCTGCCACATC
Source organism: uncultured Treponema sp. (assembly GCA_964547685.1). Lineage (GTDB taxonomy): Bacteria > Spirochaetota > Spirochaetia > Treponematales > Treponemataceae > Treponema_D. The sequence goes on from CAZJOU010000090.1 coordinate 4,048, forward strand.
TGTTTGACGTGCAGTAACTTTATAAGTTGCACTATTACTAAGAGTTACAGAACTGCTATAAGTTAGCCAAGAAGAACCACCATCAGTTGAATATTCAATTGTTCCGCCAGATTCGGCACTAGTTACTGTAAAACTAGTTGCACTTGTAACAAGTGCTGCCGTTCCCCAGCCAGCATTTATTGAAGGCGCGGTTGGCGCAGTTGTATCAATAAAAATTTCATTATTAAGAGTAGAAGACGGAAGTGTCCAATCAGAAAGAGTATTACCAGCAACATCTTTTACAGTTACGCTAGTTGTATTTACAACCGAGTTTATTGTAAGCGCATTAGTAGAGTTTTCTCCAGAAGTAACAACATACGTAAATATAATATTAGAACCACTTGCACTTGCCGTAACATTTGGCGAAGTAATATTTGTAAACGACAAACCAAGCGAACTTGCTCCAGAAATCGTTACATTTTCATCAAATGAAAGAAGAAAAATAATTGTTTTATCGGCATTATAATATCCGCTACTAGAAATTACCGTAAATGAAGAAATTTTTGGAGCGGTTTGGTCAATTATAATATTTCTGCTTCCTGCAAGAGTTTTTTCGTTTTCAGTAGGAAGTTCTACTGTAAATTCTTTTCCGCCAGTAACACTTGCATCCGTGTACACCGCACCGTTTGAATTAAAACTTGTAACATCAAGATTTATTTTATTTTTACTTGAATCAACAGTATCTTCACCAGAAGTACCAATTGTATAAGTAAAAATATGCTGAGCAGTTCCACTACCGCTTGTATAAGTTGCTGTTCCACCGTTATTAAGCGTTAAAGTTGGCGTTCCGCTTGTCGTGTCAACAGTTGTATTTTTCGTAAAATCAAGCGTAATTTCAATTGTTCCAGAATTATAAGAGCCGTCGCTATTTGTTGCGCCAATACTTTCCAACCCAAGTTCTGCTGTTTCTACAAAAATAGACTTTGTTACAGTTTTTGTATTTCCAGCCAAATCAGAAAGACTTACAATTAAGGATTTACTAGATTTTGGAAGATTTGTAAGTTTTGCTTCCCAACTATAACTTCCATCAGAATTTAAAGTTTGACTTATAATTTCAACTTCTGCATCACCAAACGAAAAACAACTACTAGTTAAATTAACATAAGTTGTATTTCCCCAAGCCATTACAGAATTATCTGACCAAGTTCCCTTTAATATTGCATAATCAGAACTACTTACCGCTGCAAGAGTAGGAACGCTTGTATCAATAAATGTAAATTCATCAATTTTAGAATTTCCGCTACCATCAAACTGTTGTATAGAACTAATTTCTAACGAAGGCGTTTCTGAATCACCTAAAAGCGAATATTGCAAAACAGTTTTTGAATCACTATTATCTACTGCACGCAAAACAAAATATTGTGTCAAAAGACGTTTTACACTTCCGTCAGCCTCTGCAATTCCTGTAATTCCTAAATCTGTAAAAATATTTAATGTTTTTGAAAAACTATATTTTGTAACTTTTTCCGTATCATCAAAAGTGCTTGTTCCCAAATCAATTTTATAAATTTTATTTGTATAATTTATTGTTTCGCCTTCATAAGTATAAGAATATTCATCAGAATCTACTCCGCTAGTTGTTGCCGAATCCCATTCAGATTCATTTCCGCTCATATAACGAATAATATTGTTTTGGTCATTATTTGCGCGTGGATCAAGCCAAATCATACTTAAAGATTTTACAGAACCATCATCATAAACAATTCCACTAAAAGTAATATTTCCGCTTGAATCTGCAAGAACAGAGCTATTATTTTTTGGTGTAGTAATATTAAATTTTGGTGCTGTTATATCAAGTGTTTTAAAATATTTTACTTCTGTAGTTGCAGTTCCATAAATATCTGTAACGGTTATCGTAATTTTATAAATTCCATTTGCAGAAGGTGTTATAATTGAAAACGCTGAATATTTTGTGCCTTCGTCAGAAAGAGAAATTGAAGTTTCTTCCGTATAAGAAGTCCAATTATTATCAACCTTTTTTTCTATTGAATAAACAAGACTTTTAATTCCGTCATCATCTTGTGCTGTTCCCACAAAATTTGCAGAAGGATAAACAGAAGTTGTACTGTCACCATTATCTTTATCATCGCCAATATATGTTTGAATCCATGGTTTATCTGCTTCTGGCCACCAAACAAACCAGCCTATAACTTTCTTTTCCCAAGCAAGAGAATCGCTTAAACTAGTTGCAACAACACGAATTAATTTTCCAGCTCCAGTTTCTGTTCCAAGCGATAAAAGTTCACTGTTACGTTCTTCTGTTACCCAATCAGATTGATTTATAGTAAATTTAAAATTTCTTAAATCTGAAATTCCATTTTCGCCAGTTTTATAGGTTTTTGAATAGTATACGGTTAAATCTTCAGAATCTGAATCAAATTTTACTGATTCAGCAATAGAATCTACAGAAGTGCTTGTTTCTGCATCGCCAGTAACCATTCTTGTTCCAGACGAAAGTTTTCCATTATCAAATTCTATTCGCAATTCTTTAAAAGAAATTGAACCTTCTTGTCGCCCAGAAAACGTAAGGTCACCGTTAAAAAGTTTAGAAATTACATTTCCATCACAAAGTGCATAAGTTGCTGCTTCTGTACTTATTGCAGAATATGCGCCTGTTAAAAGTTCTGGACTATAAATACTTACATTTGGATTATTTTGATCCATAATTAACGAAATATCTATTTTTGAATTTTTACTAGAATTTCCCATTTTATCTGAAGCAGATGCAGAAAGATTGTATGTTGTTCCACTTAAATTTCCTTCGTTTGCATTTACAAAAAGTGTCCAAGTCCAAGTTGAACCATTTTTTTCACAAGAGCTTTTTGCACTTTCAACTTGAACCCAAGAATTATTTGAAGAGGTTGTTTTTTTATACCAAGAACTACCAGGAGTTACTTTATAGTGAAGATTTTGTGATTCAAAATCTATTAAAATGCTTGTAACTTCTTCATTATCACTTGCTGTGCCTATAAGAGTAAATTCGCTTGGAACTGTATCATTATCTGAATGAGAAGTAATTGTAAGTATTGGTGCACTAAGGTCAACTTCTTCGCCAAGTCCAACATCGCAAGAAGCAAAAAGCAACGCAAAAAGTGCAAATAACGCAAAGTTTAGTGGTTTCGACAGACTCAACCACCAAACGTCATTGCGAGCGAACCTTACATCATTGCGAGCGAAGCGAAGCAATCTATTCTTTATATTTCTAAGTAACATTCTCATAACTTACTCTCTCTAATTAGCATCTGGATGCATTCCAGAACAGTCGCTTAAACCGCCAGGCGTAACCCAGCCCCAACCATAAAAATAACGCCAATAAACACCAGAAGTTTCTCTGTTTCCATATCCAGAATATGCACTATCAGTTAGAATTTCGTAACTTACCCAATAATAGTCGTTACCATCTTTATAACAAAGTCTTAAATATGGTGAACCTATTTGTGCATCTCGCAATGGGAACGGAGCAATAGAAGGTTCGCCACCCCAGCCAGTTGTTCCGCGAATAGAAAAATCACTATAAGATGAATTAGCAATTGGCGTAGTTTTATCAGAAGCTTTTGGACTTACAAAATGTACAACAGTTTGGAAAATGCCTTCGTAACCATTTTCAGAAGTTCCTAAACTTGAATGAGTTGCATTTGCCACAATGTATTGCCTGCAAGCAGTGTTGTAAGAACCACTTCCAGAAGCAAATACTGAATTATATTCCGTGCTTGGCGTGTAAGACGAACCTGATAAGTCAGAAATTGTAATAGGTTCTGATTCATAATAATAAGAAGTTGCATCGCGTTTAGTATAAGAACCAGATGATGAAGAGTTTGTAGAAACATTATTCTTTGAATATTTAATTGTAACATCTGGAGTTTGGCAGTCTATTCTTGTTCTAACACAACCATTTGGTTTTGTACCACTAGCAATAATGCTTTTGCTTCCGCTTGAATCACTTTGGTAAATGCCCAAACCATAGCT
>CAZJOU010000091.1:0-6313 GCA_964547685.1 uncultured Treponema sp.
TTTATAATGCATAATTCAGGCGGGGAAAGCCTTCCCTACGTTCGGCACTTTGTGCCTCACTACTCAGAAATTGCCTAAAGTCAATTTCTGACTCGCATTTTCTTGGGGTCGTGGGGGAAAGTCTTCCCCTCGCTTCAAACCTTCGGTTTTACGCTACCCCTTCGCCTAGGGCAAAACTTACGTTTTTCCCTAAAACCCTTTTCCGCACGCCTTTGCACATTTTTGTAATGTGTAATTAAAACATTAACGCTTTGCTCTGCAATTCTTCAACAAGTTAAAACAAAAAACGAGCCAAATTTCGCTTGATTTAAGCAAAATTCGCTCGTTTTTTGCACTTATTGTGAATTTTCTAACAATAATCCCTTATTCCACCATTGCAAGCGCAAGCGCTGGCGAAACGTTTTGCACTTTTACTGTTTTTGGTGCTAAAAAAACTGAATTTGTATAATTTACAATTCCTTTAATTCCTGCGCTTACAAGTCGGTCCGCCATTTTTTGAACTTCGCTTTCTGGGCAACACAAAATTGCGTATTCAATTTTTTTAGCGGGACAAACACTTTCTATTTTACTTGCAGGAAAAAGTTCAAAAGTGGAACGCAAAAGTTCTACGCGGTTTAGGCTAGAATCAAAACCAGCGCAAATTTTAAAATCACTATTTTCAAAAAAACTGTCGTCTAAAAGTGCCGCGCCCAATCTACCTAAACCAACAATACAAACGTGTTTTTTATTATCATTTTGCAAGTTGTCTTCTATAATAAAATTGCTACCTTCAGAAAGCGCATTTCTAATATCTTGCTCTAAAACCGAAACTTCGTAACCATTTTTATAACCGCGATGTTCTTGCGGAAGATTCAAAACCGAAAAATCGTAACGAATTAAAGAATCTTTTACGCCCAAAAGTTCCGCAATTTCTTTTGAAGTAATATAAATTTTTCCCCAATTTTCTAACAAATTCAAAAGCAAAATCATTCGCCTTTTTGTAGAATTCGAAAATTTTTGCGAATCTTCTAAATCTTTTGTACTTTTCAATTCGTTTGTTTTTTGTAAATTTTCGTTTTCTTCTTGTTGCATTTTAATTTCCAGCACACGCTTTTGTTAAAATCGAAATTAATTCTGGATAATTTTGTCGCAATTTTTTTGGCGAAGCGTTAACCATTGCTTCAAATTCTGCATGAAAAAGTTTATCTTTTCCAGAAACCGGCATATATTCAACTTTAGACTGAACGTAAAAATGTTCAATGCAACCACGCGGAAGAACGTAAACTCTTGCAGTTTCAAATGCTGCAAGAATTAAATTTGTTAAATTAATTATAATTGGAACTGTTTTTGCAAGCGGAATTGGCAAAATATCTTTTAATTTTTCGTTTAAAATAATTACGCCCATTAAAACTACAGTTTTAAAAGTATCTAGTCCTTCTGGTTTTTCGTATTTTTCGTACAAAGATTTTAATTTTTCTATAAAAATATCAACTTCTGGCGAAATAGAAAAATCAAACTGAACAACGGTTTTTCCAATTTCTATTAAATAACTTTCTAGCCGATAAATTAATTTTTCCAAACTGATTTTTTTAGGAATTTCGCGCTTTGTAAAAATTGAACGATAAAACGGAAGTTGCTTTTCGTATTGTTTTTCTAACCAAAGCGCAGGACGCGAATCTTGGCAAACAACATCGCGAAGTTTTCCTGCAAAAAGAGAATCCATATCTGTTATAATGCGTCCGTCCGTTCCTAAAAGCGAACAAACCGTAAAAAAAACGCCAAGTTCGTCTTTTCCGCCAACATCAATAACGCTAGTTCCAACAACGCCAGGCAAATTTCCCATGCAATTTAGCAAAATTGTAAACATTTGTTGGTCAGTGTAACCTTCCACAAATATTTGATTATCGCTAAAAAAGAATTGTTTGTGGTAAGTATTAAAACGTGGCAAAAAACGTCGCAAAAGCGATTCTGCATCTTCGCTAAGTTCGTCTATATGCGTTGGAACTCGGTTTACGTGGCAAACAACAACACCCAAAATATCTTTTGCAAAGCGCAAATCTATAAAATACGGCGAATGTGTAATTAAAAAAAATATTCTAGAATGGTCATTTTGCGCAGTTTTGCGAATTTCGTTCATAAAAAACAACTGAAATTGCGGATGCAAATGCAATTCTGGTTCGTCTACAATTAAAACAGAAGATTTTAAACCGTAAAGTGCAATTAAAAGCGTTAAAATTTCTTTAAGTCCGTGACATTCACCTTCCTGAAGTCCATATTCAATGTCCCAAGCTTTATTTACAACAACTGGAATTACGTTTCCTTCGCTATTTTTCTTAAATTTTATAGTTTTTCCGAACATTCTAGAAATTACGTTTTCTATTTTTTTGCAAAGTTCAGCGTCTGTTTTTAATTTTTCCAAAAGTTCATTTTGATTTGAACGTTCAGAACGCAAAAATTCTACTTTGTAACCTTTTTTTTCAAATTGATTTGCAATTTGTTCTGCAAGCAAAGTTTTTCCCGAACCGTTTGGACCAACAATTAAATTAACTTGATTCCATTTTGATTTTTTAAATGTGGATTTTCCCCACAAAAAAGGAATTTTAACCTTAGTTTCAACATTAATCATAGGCTAGTCCTTTCTTCGCACTTCAAATCCAATTTTCTGTTTTTTAGAAGCAGCATCGTTTCTGCGTTTGTACTTTTTATAAAGAATTTCCTGAGCGCGTTTTTTAGTTTCGCCTTTTTCCAAAGGAATTTCTTGCCATTCGCCAGTTTCCGTAAGCATTAACGCATTTACGTTATCTTCGAAATAAACTTGCAAAATGCTTTTTACTTCTTTAAATGCAGAAAAATCTAAAATTGGGAACATAAGTTCAATTCTTCGGTCAAGATTTCGTGGCATCCAATCTGCACTAGAAAGATAAATTTCCGAATCGCCACCATTTTGAAAGTAAAAAATGCGCGCGTGTTCAAGATAGCGGTCTACAATAGAAACAACTTTTATATTTTCGCTAAGTCCTTTAATGCCTGGAACCAAAGTACAAATTCCGCGAACATTTAACAAAACTTTTACGCCAGCCTGACTTGCTTTGTACAACGCTTCTATTATTTCTTCGTGCGTTAGACTATTCATTTTTGCCATTATAAGTCCAGGATGTTCAGAATCGCTACGGTCTATTTCGCGTTGAATCATATTTAGCAATTTTGATTTTAAGGTTACCGGCGCCATAGAAAGTTCTTTCATACTTTGCAAAGTTGAATATCCTGTAACCAAATTAAAAAATAGCGTTGCATCGTTTACAATGTCGTAATTTGCGGTAAAAAGCGACAAATCTGAATAAATTTTTGCAGTTTTTGGGTTGTAATTTCCAGTTGCAAGATGAGCATAACGCCGAATTGTGTCGTTTTCGCGGCGCATAACCATAATTATTTTTGCGTGAACTTTTAAGTTTACTAATCCATAAATTACGGTTACACCAGCATTTTCCAATTCTTTTGCCCAACCAATATTTCGTTCTTCATCAAAACGCGCTTTTAATTCTACAAGAACAACAACTTGTTTTCCTTTTTGCGCCGCACGTTCCAACGCGCTAATAATTGGTGAATCTTTTCCTGTTCTGTAAAGCGTCATTTTTATAGCCTGAACAGCAGAATCGTCTGCTGCGTCGGAAATAAATTTTACAACTGGGTCGTAACTTTCGTAAGGAACGTGAAGCAAAATATCTTTTTGTTTAATAATGTCCCAATAAGGTTCATCTTGCGGAAGTTCCGAAGGATAAAAATGCTTCCATTCCGGAAAACATAATTCTTTTGCGCCTTCTACATCGCGCAATGCTCCAAGAACATTTGGGTCAATTATATCTTCTACGCAATAAACATCGTCTTCTTGTAATTCAAGTTTTTCCATAAGAAATTTTAAGATTTTTTCGCTTGTGTTATTGCAAGTAATTTCTACAGGAAAAGAAGATTGTCGTTTTACAAGAACTTTTTCCATTTCGTGAATAAAATTTCGTCCAGAATCTTCGTCTACAGCAAAATCTGCATCGCGAGCAACTTTAAAAATTAATGTTTCTTCTACGTTAAATCCCGGAAAAAGTTTAGTTCCATATTGTGTAATAATTTCTTCTGCAAGGGCAAATTGTTTTTCGCGACTTTCGCTAGGTAACCAAATAATTTGTTCAATGCTAGAAGGAATTTGAACAAGCGCAATTCTTGGCGAATTATCTGAACCTTTAAAATCTTCGTTTGCTTTGCGAATTCCAGAAATTGGTTTTAGCAAAAATGCTGCATATTTTGCTAAATTTCCAATGTGCGGAAATTCTTCTACATCGGTTCTAAGTGGCGTTAAAAGCGGATAAACTTCGTTCCTAAAAAAATTAAGCGCATATTCGCTTTGATTTGTAGAAAAATCCGCTGGTTTTACGTAAGTTATATGTTTTTTAGAAAGCCCCGGAAGAATATCATTTTTTAAGCAATTATGTTGTTCGCGAATAATTTGATGTGCCCGCGCAGAAATTTGCGACAAAACTAAATCTGGCGTTAAACCAGAAATATCTACAAATTTTGGATTTTCAAAAAGTTGTCTTTTTACGCTTGCAACGCGAACCATAAAAAATTCGTCAAAATTACTAGAAATAATAGAAAGAAATTGAAGTCTTTCCAAAAGCGGAAGTTCTTTTCTTAATGCTTGATGCAAAACTCTTCCGTTAAATTCAATCCAGGAAAGTTCGCGGTTAAAAAATCTTGATTCCATAAAAAGTTCCTCCTTTCCTATGCGCTACAATAAAATAACTTTGTAACCAAATACAGATTCAAACAAATCGCCTTTTTCGGCTAGCGCAATTCGTTCCAAAGAAAGATTTTGACTTCCTTTTGCTTTTATAATTAAAGAATCGTTCTTTAATTGTACAGAAATATCTTTTAAAGAATAACCATGACTTCTATCTAAAGCGTCTGCAATTCGTAAAATTGCTGTTAATTTTAAAATCTTCATTCTGTCGCTTCGCGCAAAAACTGGAAATTGTTCGTTATCTTGTGGCATTTGCTTTCCGCGGTGGTAGCGCGCAATTAAACTTACAATTAAATTTTCTGTTCTTGTAAGACCAAAAATTTCTGAATGTCGAATTATGTATTCGCTATGCAAATTATGGTCGTCCATTCTAATAAAAATTCCAATGTCGTGTAAAATAGATGCAACTTCCAAAAGAATTGTGGAACGGTCTTCTAGCGAAATTTCTTTTTCCAAACATTCGTAAATTTTTAGCGCATTTTTGCGAACTCGCTCTGCATGGCCTTCGTCGCCGTGATATTTACGCAAAAGCGAAATTGCCGAAGCCGTAATTTGCTGGTGAAATTCTTCTTGAATTTCGTCTGCCGCTGTGTTTGCGTGGCTTAAAATAACGCCTTCGCGAATATTTGTTTCTGGAACAATAATGTCTGAACATTTTGTGTGATGCACAAACATTTTGTAAATCATTAAACTTACGCACAAAGATTGCGCGTCGCTGTACGAAATCTTAAAACGAGCAACACATTCGTCTATAGAATAGCCTTGAATTTCTGTAACAAAGCGGTCAAAATCCTCGCGCGTAATTGACCACAAAAATGTAGAAATTGGTTTTCCGGCGTTAATTGCGGCAAGCGTTGCGTCCGAACCAACTGCCAAAAATTGCTTTACTTCAGAAAGATTAAGTTCGCTTTCTAGCAAACTTTTTGCATTTAGCGCATATTCTTCTATATAACGTTGAACATCATCAAACGAAGTAGAAGTTTGTGGTTTTGCTTTTAGTTCTAGGCGAGTTGTTCCAAAGCGCAAACTGTGTGCGCCAGCAATTTTTCCTTTTTTTAAAAGCATTATTTCGGTGGAACTTCCGCCAACTTCCAAAATCATAGAATTTTGCGCGCGAACTTTTGCCGCTTCTTCTTTTAAACATTCAGTTACAGCAAGATACATTAAGCGGTTTTCTTCAATTCCGTCTATTACGTTTACTCTAAATCCAGTAGAAGAAAGAATTTTGTCCATTACTGGATCTTTATTTTTTGCTTCGCGAAAAGCAGCGGTTGCAATTACAGAAGTTTCAGAAGGTTTAATTGCCCAGGCTTCTAATTGTTCCTTAAATCTATTTAGAATATGAAGAATTTGTGTTTGAGTTTCTCGTGTAATTGAACCAGAAGAAAAAACGTCGCGCCCTAGCGGAATCGGCATTTCTGAACGATCTAGAATGTTTCGCTTTCCATCTTGTGTAAATTCGGCAACCAACAAGCGAACACCTGTTGAACCAATTTCTATAACTGCTTCTGGTGTTGCCATACTTGCCTCCTATGACAGTTGGTA
>CAZJOU010000091.1:6413-7915 GCA_964547685.1 uncultured Treponema sp.
TAAAGTTTATCTATAAGCATAGAACATTTTCCCGAAGGAATTGGCAAAGTCTTTTTCTTTTGGTCAAGAATGTTAATTGTAAAATAGTAAAGTTTTTCGCTTTCCATTTGAATTTCCCAACCGCGAGTACTTTTGTTGCTAAGAATTGTAATAAGATTTCGTTTTAGCGAAAGATTTTCAATTCCCATAATTTCCAAGTTCGGAATAATCCAATCTACAGTTTTGCGTGGCAAACTTATAGAAAGACCAATTACGTTTTCTATCATAAGAGCGATTGTAGAAAGCCCAACACCAATTAAATAATGACTGCGCGGAAAGAACGTTGAACCTTCTAGTTCTGCTTTTTGTGAACTTAACGGTTTGTACGCTTCGTAAAAATCGCCTTTTTGATTTTCGTCTGCTGGCATAAGTCCGTCTAAAACGTAATACAAATGGCGAATAGAACATTCGCGTGCAAGTTCGTAGCGCTGATAGCGTTCCAAACCTTTAATAACCATAAAGTTAAAAATAGGAAAAACGCTTCCTCTGTAACCTTGCCCAGATTCGCTAAAATTAAAACTGTCTGCAGAAAGCGACGGAAATGGATGGTCAAGTCCAAAAGTTGCAGGATTGCTTAAATGTGCAATTAATGCGTCAGATTTATCTGCGCTTGGAATTTCTGCTAAAAGTGGCCAAAACCCAGCGATTGTTTTTTCTGTAAGTTTGTTTCCGTCTTTATCCAAATCCATATAAAAACCAGCAGCAGAATCCCACATCATAGAATTTATGCGAGTTTTTATAGAAAAATAATTTCGTTTATACTGAAAACTTAAATCTTTATCGTTAAGAATGTCGCCTAAAGCCGACATATAATTGCAATTAATTGCAACCGCCGCATTAAAATCAACTGGATAAAAAACATTTTCGCGCGGAGAATTAAACATTGTGCTAGCCGCTGCCGGTGCCGCATAAAGTCCGTTTTCTTGCTTAAAATTTTCGTCAATCCACGTCATATATTTTTGCAAAATTGGCATTACTTCTTTAATGCGCTTTTTATTTGCAGATTTATGATAAAGATTGTATTCCGCCCATGCAAACAAAGGAAGTCCAACTCCACGCGGATTTGAATCATCTAACATTGCTTGGTTATTTTTAATGTCGTAACGCCAGCGAATTGCGCCATCTTCTTCTTGGTGTTCATAAAAATAATCTATATTTTTGTTTGCGTCGTAATTTCGGTTTGAATAAACAAGAAAAAATGATGAAAAAATTGATTCAAGTTGGTCTACAACTAGTTTTTCGCTATGAGGATAAATAAAATAACCATCAGAAGACTGTTCGCCAGATTTTGGATCTATCCAACAATCTGAAAGCATTGTCCAAGTTTTATTGTAAATGTCTACAAAATCCTGATCATAAAAATGGATTTTCGGAAAATCGTGTTTGTTCATTTATTTTAGTATATCACAAAATTTTACAAAACGGTATAATTTTCAAATATTTTATATAGAATTTCATTTTTA